>NZ_JBEOZN010000055.1:0-59481 GCF_040298085.1 Streptosporangium sp. NPDC001681
GGAGCGCGCCCCCTCAGCTGCCCGCGCTCATCGGGTGTTTATACGCGGGGGAGCTCCTGTGGGGGGCGCGCGGGCGCCCGACGCCCTGTCGACCGCATCCGGGGCCGGATGTTCCTCCACCGCGCCCACGAACGACCTGACGATTCCGCGGAGTGCGCTAAGAACCTAGAATCACCATTGTCGTCAGGCACAACGGCGACAGCCCCGAGTCGTCAGGATCCCCACGATGCTGAAAGCCGGTCCGTCCCAGGAGGAGATCCGCCAGCACAATCTGGGCACTCTGCTCCGGCATGTTCACCTCGGCGGCCCGGTCTCCCGCACGGTGCTGGCCGATCGGATGGGGCTGAACCGCAGCACGATCATGGCGTTGACCTCGGAGCTCACCTCGGCGGGCCTGGTCCGCGAGGAACTTCCCAAGGAGACCGGCAGGGCGGGCCGGCCGTCGCTGGTGGTCCGGCCGGAGTCCGACCGGGTGTACGTACTGGCGTTTGACGTCGCCGTGGACCGGCTGGTCGCCGCCAGGGTCGGGCTGGGCGGGAAGATCCTGAACCGCAGGGAGGCGGTCCGGGCGCGTGCCGGGGCCGACCTCGACGACGTGGTCGAGGTGCTCGCCGGGTTGGCCCGCCGGATACAGCACGAGGCGGCTCCGGACTCGATCTGCGTCGGAGTCGGCGCGGCCTACTGCGGCATGATCCGGCCCGGTGACGGGATGGTGCGTTTCGGGCCGAACATGGGCTGGGTGGACCAGGCCTTCGGTGCCGAACTCGGCCTCAGGCTGGGGCTCGGGCTGCCGGTCTCCGTGGGCAACGAGGCCCACCTGGGCGCGCTGGCCGAGCACGAACGCGGGGTGGGCATCGGCTTCGCGAACCTGGTCTACCTGCACGGGGATGTCGGCGTGGGTGGCGGGATCATCGTCGGCGGCAAGCTGCTGGACGGCGACGGCGGGTACGGCTGCGAGCTCGGGCACATGATAGTGAACCCGTACAACGGGCGGCCCTGCGGATGCGGCTCGCGAGGCTGCCTTGAGGCGGAGGTCGGCGAGCAGGCCCTGCTCGACGCCGCCGGCCGGGCCTCCGAACTGGTCGGCCACGACGGCATACGGGCCGTGGTGGACGCCGCCGGCCGCGGCGACCTCGCGGCCCAGAACGCGCTGGACCGGATCGGCGACTGGCTCGGCATCGGGGTGGCGAACCTGATCAACCTCTTCAACCCCGGATTGGTGATCTTCGGCGGGATGCTGCGTGACATCTACCGGGGCTCGGCGGACCAGGTCCATCGCCGGGTGGCGGCCAATGGGCTGGTGATCTCCCGGGAGAAGGTACAGCTCCGCACCTCGGCTCTCGGGAACGACGTCACCCTGATCGGCGCGGCCGAACTCGCCTTCTCCGAAATACTGGCCAGACCCCTGGAAGTGCTCGCCCGTACGACGTCATGACCAGGTGTTTCTCCCTGACCGTCGTACCGATCGAGCCGCTGCCCGCGACGTCCCGGGAACCAGTCGGCCCCATTTTGTAACAGACCCTTAACCACCATATGGCCCGTGTCCCGATTAACGTGGCACCCAGCGACCCACCACCGCACCTGAGCACCCGCACGCCCCCCCCCCCACCCGATCCGAGTAGAGGCTCACCCGCCCGGCGGCACCCCACCCGCTCCGGCCGCGTTTCGAAGACATCCCTCACCTCCGACATTCCACACATGTGCGGAAATACCATCGGCGCACCTGGTTGACAACCATACATTCATGGCTAAGACTAACTGAAAGTTTGCAATCAACGGTCGATAGTCGGTTATCCAAGAGCGCTCCCGAAAGAACAGGGCGGGAAGAAGCGCGCGTTTCTGACGCCAATTCGTCCGTGGCTAGAAAGGTCCTTTCAGCATGTCTTCAAGAGACTCGCAGTCCCCCGCGACCTGGAGCGCCAAGAAACGCGTTTTGACGCTTGCGTTGAGCGTCGGACTTCTGGGAAGTCTCAGCATTCCGGCGGCCACCACCACCTTCGCCGAGTCCACCGACATCGCAGCAACCGCCCAGCTGCTGGCGGCGCAGTCAGCGACGCTGCCCAGCGGCCGGACCACCTACCGGACGATCACCGACTACAACAACGAGATGCTCGCGCTGAGCAAGCAGTACCCCGACCTCGTCAAGCACATCACGCTGCCGCACAAGACCCGCCAGGGCCGCGAGGTGTACGGCATCGAGGTGACCCGCGACGTCAACGCCTCCGACGGCAAGCCCGTCCTGTTCATGATGGGAATACACCACGGGAACGAGTGGCCCTCGGGTGAGCACACCATGGAGTTCGCCTACGACCTGGTGAACAACTCCGGGAATGACCCGAAGATCAAGCGCCTGCTCGACCAGGCGCGGGTCATCTTCGTCCCGGTCGTCAACGTGGACGGATTCCTCATCAACCGGCGCACCAGCTGCGGCATCTCACCGACGTGCGCCAGCACCGGCGGGGTCGACCTCAACCGCAACTACCCCTTCGGCTGGGGCAGCAACGCGGGTTCCAACGTGACGAACCGCGGCCCGGCGCCGGGCTCCGAGCCCGAGATCCGGAACATCATGGACCTGACCACGAACAACCAGGTCACCGTCCTGATCACGAACCACACCTCCGGGCACACCCTGCTCCGTCCGCCGCTGGAGAAGCGCGCGGGCGACGCCCCCGACGAGGCCGTCTACGCCGCCCTGAGCGACGCGATGTCGGCCAAGAACGGCTATGTAGGCATGAAGTCGGGCTTCGACTACGAGACGACCGGCGAGACCCCGGACTGGTCGTACTACGCCACCCGCGGCCTCGGTTTCACGTACGAGATCATGAAGACCCAGTCGACCAACAACACCTACCCCGAGGTGATCGAGGACTACCTCGGCACCGGTCGCTACGAGGGCAAGTCGAACCGTGAGGCGTTCCTGGTGGCCCTGGAGTACGCGGCGGACCCGGCGGGGCACTCCGTGATCACGGGCAAGGCGCCGAAGGGCGCGGTTCTGACGATCACGAAGGACTTCGACCTGTGGACCGCGCCGATCCGGCAGACGAGCACTGTCCTCGACCCGCCCCAGGCGGTCCCCACCCACCTGGAGTCCAGCCTGGTCGCCCCGACCAACGGCAAGTTCACCTGGCACGTCAACCCGTCGGTGCGGCCGGTCCCGGCCTACACCGAGAACGGTGTCGTCGCCACCGGCCCGGGCAACTTCCTCCAGGAGAGCTGGACGCTCACCTGTGCCCGTCCGAACGGTGAGGTCCTTGAGACGGTGAAGGTCACCGTCGACAGGGGCGAGCAGGTCGATGTGCGGCTGCAGGAGTGCAAGACCCGCTTCAACGGCAACGGCCCGAAGCACTGAGTGCGCCCCGATAAGCCGGGCGGTCCCCTGTGGGGGCCGCCCGGCGCCGCTTTCGCCCCACACTCTTGAAGTCATGCGGCCAAAACCCGATCACCTTGCCCGCCGGGCGGTGAGAATCATCGCTGGGTCCGTCACTCCGCGGGGAAGGGAAGTTCAAGAATGGGGCACGCCAGAGAGACCGGCCAGCCGCTCGCCGTGCCGGACGCGTCGCGGATCGCCGCGAACCTGCGCGGGCTCTTCGACGACCACCGGCTCTCCCCCTCACAGCGCCGGATCGCGCGCTACCTGCTTGAGCACGCGCAGGAAGCCGTCTTCTTCACCAGTGCCGACATCGCCGAGCGCGTGGGCGTCAGCCAACCGTCGGTCACCCGTTTCGCCGCCGCGCTCGGATTCAGGGGGTTCCCCGAGTTCCGGGACGCGCTCCGCTCATCGGTGTTCGGCGGCGCACGGCCGGCACTGCCCGCGGAGAACCTCAACGAGATCCAGGAACTGGTCAACTCCGAGATCCGCGACCTTGAACGACTGCGGGACAGCCTCCGGGATCTGAGTCAGCTCCGGGAGGTGGCGGGTCAACTGGCCAGGTCGCGCCCTCTCCTCGTGATGGGACTTCGGATCTCCGCACCGCTGGCGCACCTGTTCGGCCATCTCGCGGAGAAGGTGCTCCCCGACGTACGGGTACTGGACATCGCGGGCTCGATCGCGGAGGACCGGCTGAGCCGGGCGGCGGACTCCGGAGCCGAGTGGGTGCTCGCCATCGGGTTGCCGCGCTACCCGCGCGAGCTGGAACAGGGGCTCACCTGGGCGCGTCGGGTCGGGCTGAAGATCGCCCTCATCACCGACCAGCCGGTGGGCCGGCTCACCGAGCTCGCGGACGAGGTCCTGCTCGCACCGGTGAGCTCTGATTTCGCCTTCGACTCCCACGCCGGTCCCACGGTTCTGTGCACCGCGCTGCTCCACACCATGCTGGACACCCTGTCCACCGAAGGACAGACCCGGCTGGAGTCCTTCGACGACAGCGCGACGGAACGCCAGATCTTCCTCCCCTACTGAAGGCACCGAACGGGGTCGCTCATTCACGTTCAGAGGAGATCGGCGTCGCGCACCTTCATGGCGACCTGGACACGGTTGTCGGCCCCCAGCTTGGCGAAGATCCGGGTGATGTTCGCCTTCACCGTCGCGACGCTCATGTAGAGACGTTCGGCGATCTCGGCGTTCGAGCCGCCCCGGGCCACCTCGATCGCGACCTCGCGCTCGCGTTCGGTGAGCGTGGCCAGCTCCCGTCGCGCCTCCGCGCGCCGCGGTTCGTGCCTACCGGTGGCAGCGGCGATCACCTGGTGTGTGACACTCGGCGACAGCACCGGCTCCCCCTTCGCCACGGTGCGGACCGCCTCGATCATCTTCGGTGGCGGCGTGTCCTTCAGCAGAAAGCCGTCGGCACCGAGCCGCAGGGCCCGGAGCACCATGTCGTCGGCGTCGAAGGTGGTGAGCACGAGGATCCGGGGCGGGTCCGGCCGGGCCAGCAGCAGCTCGGTGGTGGTCAGCCCGTCCTGGTTGGGCATCCGGATGTCCATCAGCACGACATCGGGCCGCAGGTCACGGATCACGCCCATGGCCTGCAGGCCGTCCCCGGCCTCGCCGACGAGCTCCAGGTCGGGCTCGCCACCGAGAATGAGACGCAGCCCGGTCCGTACCATCGGGTCGTCATCCACGATCACCAGTCGGATCACAGTGTCAAGCCTCCCATGGCAACCGGACGTCGAGGACGAAGCGTCCGTTCTGGACGGCATGGCTGATGGTGCCACCGGCCATCCGGGTCCGTTCGGCCAGGCCGACCAGCCCCAGCCTCCCGCCGGGACCGGCGGACGTCCCGCCCGGTGCCGGGTTGCTCACCCGAATTCGCAGACCGTCACCCGGCCGCCCGCCGAGCTCGGCCGTCACCCGGCTGCCCGGCGCGTGCTTGCGCGCATTGGTGAGGGCCTCCTGCACGATCCGGTACGCGTGCCGGCCGGTCTGCGTCGACAGCAGTTCCCGGTCGTCGATGGTGTCGTCCACCTCGACCTGCTGGCCGGCGGCGCGCACCTCGTCGAACAGGGCATCCAGGTGGGCCAGGTTCGGCTGCGGGGCCTCCAGGGCGCCGTCGGACCGGAGCGTGCCGAGCACGCCGCGTAGCTCGTTCAGCGACTGGTGTGCGTTCTCCTGGATGGCCAATGCGGTCTCGCGGGTCTCCTCGGCAGTGAGGTCGGTCCGGTACGCCAGGCCGCCGGCGAGCATCGACAGCAGGGAGATGCGGTGCGCCAGGACGTCATGCATCTCCTGGGCGATCTTGGCCCGTTCCGCCAGCTTGGCCTGCTCGATCCGCTGCAACTGCTCGCGCCCCGCGGCCAGTGCCGCCTCTCGCTGTGAGACGGCCAGGTCACGGCGCCCGCGCAGGTACAGGCCGAAGACGGCCAGCCCGCCGAGGATGACGGTTCCGGTCACCACGGAGACGACGGTCGCCTGGTTGACGCCGTTCCAGCTGGAGCGTGCCACCAGGCACAGCCAGGACACGACCATGACCGGGATGAACTGGCGCCACCGACGATGCGTTCCCAGGGACACGTACGCGACCTGGGCGGGGCCGGTCGCCGTGGTGGAGAAAACGGTCAGCAGAGCGGTCGCCAGCGCGGTCGGCCACGGCCGGCGACGCCGCCAGCGGATCAGGACCAGCCCGATCACGCCGAGCCCCACATCGGCCAGCGCCCATGCGAGCCGGTCACGGTCCTGGGAGACGACCACGGCCAGGATGACGCCGTAGAACAGCATCGGCAGCACGGCACACAGGTAGCGCAGCGCGATGCCCAGCTGATTCTCCGTACGGTCGTCCACAGCCCACAGCTTATGGAGCAGCGGGCCGACGCCTTAGCGACCTGGGTCGATATCCAGGTGGCCACAGGTCGAGAACCGGGGAGAGGGATCTGGCCCCGCGTCCGGTGGCCCTCGACCTGGGTTCGATGGCCTGTGGCCGCACATCCGGTGGACTGGATCCGTGATCGAATTCAGCCACGTCAGCAAGGTCTACAGAGGTGTCAAGGCACTCGACGACGTGTCCTTCACCGTCGGAGCAGGGAGCATCACCGGCTTTCTCGGGCCCAACGGCGCCGGAAAGTCGACGGCCATGCGCATCCTGGTCGGGCTCTCCCGCGCCACCTCGGGCTCGGCCACCGTGCTGGGCCGGCCGTACACCGAGCTGGACTGCCCGGGTTCCCAGGTCGGCACGCTGCTCGACGCCGGCGCCCAGCATCCCGGCCGCACCGGGCGGGAGATCCTGACCCTGGGCGCGATGACGCTCGGCCTGCCGAGGTCGCGGGTCGACGAGGTCCTCGACCTGGTCGGGCTGACCGGCCGGGAGAGCCGGCGGACCGCCGGCGGCTACTCGCTCGGCATGAGGCAGCGTCTCGGCATCGGTCACGCGCTCCTCGGCCGGCCCAGGGTGCTCATCCTGGACGAGCCCGCCAACGGTCTCGACCCCCAGGGCATCCAGTGGATGCGTGGGCTGCTCCGTGGCCTCTCCGGCTCGGGTTGCTCAGTGCTGCTCAGCTCGCACCTGCTGCATGAGGTGGAGCAGGTCGCCGACCACATCGTGATGATCGGCCGCGGCCGCGTCCTCGCCCAGGGCACCGTCGGCGAGCTCAGCCGGGGCCGGAGCCTCGAACAGACCTTCCTCGAACTGACCGCGAACGCCGACCGGAGCCCCGAATGACCTCCTCCCAGAAAGACTCGATGAACGGCACCAGGACGGACGACACCAGGGGTGCCGGCTCGAAGAGCACGGACGTCCATCGGCCCCGGACACCGATTCCGTTCCGCCGGCTGCTGTCGGTCGAGACCCGCAAGCTCTTCGACACCCGCAGCAGCAAGATCATGACCGTGGGCCTGGCCACCCTGGTGATCGCGTCCATCATCGGTCGCGGCGTCGTCTCCGGTCCGGAGTTGCACACCTTGATCGGCACCGCCGGAATCGGACTCGGGACCCTGCTCCCCGTGCTCGGCATCCTTACGGTGACCGGCGAATGGAGCCACCGCACCGCCCTGACCACCTTCGTGCTCGAACCCCGGCGCCGGCGGGTGCTGGCCGCCAAGTGCCTGCCGCCGTTGATCACGGCCGTGGCCGCCTCCCTGTTCGCGATGCTGGTCGCGGTGCCGGTGACGGCCGTCAGCGCCGGTGTTCAGAACGTCCCGGCCGACTGGGAGGTCGCGCCCCTCGCCCTGCTCGGCTGGACCGGGACGAACGTCCTCGTGGTCGCGATGGGGCTCGCCGTGGGCATGCTGCTGCTGAACGCACCGGCCGCGATCGTGATCTGCCTGTCGACCCCGATCCTGTGGGCCCTGGTCGGCAGGCTCGGTGCCGTCGGCGAGGTCCTGGCCGAGTGGTTCGACCTGAACACCACCGTCACTCCCCTGATGGCCGGCGACATGACCGGTGGCGACGCCGCTCGGCTGGCCGTGTCGACGATCTTCTGGATCGTCATCCCGATGACGGCCGGCGCGGTGCGCGTGATCCGCAGGGAGGTGAACTGACCCCGTCCGGGTAGACGGTGTACGGGCCCCGGCCCGGCCCTCCTTCGCCCCCACCGGCTTCCGAGGTCGGCGGACCCGGACGCTCGTGCACCATGTTCAACCGTCGATACCCGCACCTCGACACACGTGCCTACAACGTGGCCGCGATTCGCTCGACGCCCGGCCCGGACAGGCCCGCGAGTCCGGCGGCTCGTCCGGTCGCCAGCAGGAGCAGGTCGGCCGCCGGCCCTCGAACCTCGTCCGGCCCCTCGCCCGCCGACCAGTCCAGGTCGGTGGCGACCGGCCGCGTGCCGCGGAAGCGCTTGCGGGCGCCGTAGAAGAAACTGCGCCAGACGTGGTCGAGCGCCGCGACCGTCCGCTCCGCGGGCATCTCCCGCACCCGCCCGAGCGGTCGCGCGATGTCCTGCCCGTGCACCAGCGCGTCGGTGAGCGGGTCCAACGGGGCGGAGCCCGGCGCGCGACGAGGCGAGCCCGCCGTCTCGCGGAACTGCGCGATGAGCTCCGCGGGCCCGAACCGGGCCGCCCGTTCCCGTGCCAGGTCGGCCTCCATCCGCTCCCAGTCGCCGCGTGCCCGGATCATGCCCTTGATCGTGCCGAGGAGCGTGGTGCGCGTGGACAGCGTCAGGTGCGCGGCCACGTCGTGCACGGTCCAGCCGGAGCAGAGGGAGGCTGCCTTCCACTCGTGATCGTCGAGGTCATCGAGGAAGTCGGCGAGGCTGAGCCGTTCGGCCTTCACCCAGGCGAGGATCTCGTCACGGTCCATGTCCAACTCTCCTTGTTCTCCAACCGTCAGGTGTCGGCCGGACCTGCCGTCGTGACCGCGCTCAGCCTGCCCCGCAGGTGGGCACGTTCGGGTTCGGTGCCGGCCAGGTCGAGCGCCTCCCGGTAGGCCGCCGCGGCCTCTGGGAATCGGCCGAGCCGGCACAGCAGATCCGCCCGGGCCGCCGGATAGGGGTGGTAGCCGCGCAGTCGCGGCTCGGCTGCCAACTCGTCGAGCAGCGCCAGGCCCGTCTCCGGCCCGTCGCGCATCGCCACCGCCGCGGCCCGGTTCAGCGCGACGACCGGGGACGGCGCGAGAGCGAACAGCACGTCGTAGAGCGCCACGATCTGCGGCCAGTCGGTGGTCACGACGTCCGCGGCCTCGTCGTGCAGAGCGGCGATCGCGGCCTGAACCCCGTACAGGCCGGGTGGACCACCGGTCAGCGCGACGAGTACCAGGCCGCGGCCCTCCTCGATCATCACGCGGTCCCAGCGGCCGCGGTCCTGGTCATCGAGCAGCACGAGCTCGCCGCCCGGACCGCTCCGGGCATCGCGTCGCGCATGGACCAGCAGCATCAGCCCGAGCAGTCCGGCGACCTCCCGCTCGGCGGGCAGCAACCGGTGCAGGATCCGCGCCAGCCTGATGGCCTCCTCAGCGAGGTCGAGCCGCTGCAGATCCGAGCCCGAGCTGGCCGCGTACCCCTCGGTGAAGATCGAATAGATGACCTGGAGCACCCCCGGCAGGCGCTCCGGCAATTCGTCGGCGCCGGGCACCCGGAACGGGATGCGGGCCTCGCGGATCTTCTTCTTCGCCCGCACGATCCGCTGGGCCATCGTCGCGGGCGGGACGAGAAAGGCCCGTGCGACCTCGGACGTCGTCAGGTCGGCCAGGCAGCGCAGGGTCAGGGCCACGCGATCGTCGGCGGGAAGGGCCGGATGGGCACAGGTGAAGAACAATTGCAGCCGCTCGTCAGGAAGATCGCTGTTCGCGTCCGCGGATGGGGCGGGGTCCGCCCGATCCGCCTCCACCTGCAGGATGGCGAGCCGGGCGGCGTAGGCCTGGTCCCGCCGCAGCCGGTCGACGGCCCGGCGCCGGGCCGTCGTCAGCAACCAGGCCCCGGGCCTGGCCGGAACGCCCTCGACCGGCCAGTGCACCAGCGCCGCCTCGACGGCCTCGGAGGCGACCTCCTCGGCGAGGTCGAGATCACCGAAGCGGCGGACCAGGGAGGCGAGCAGTCGGCCGTGTTCCTCACGGAACATCGACTCCACGGACGACCTGGCACCGGCGGCTCGCTCGTCCATCGGGGTCAGACCTCGAACTCGGCGACCGGCCGCACCACGACCGATCCGCCGTCGCGCGATCCGGGGCAGCGGGCGGCCCAGTCGAGCGCGACGTCGAGGTTCGGTACGTCGATGATGTCGTAGCCGCCGAGGATCTCGCGGGTCTCGGCGAACGGCCCGTCCGTGGTCACGGTCCGCTCACCTGCCGGGCCGACCCGGACCGTCGTGGCGGTGGTCAGATCCTTCAGCGCGTGCCCGGTGACCCAGATTCCCGCCTCTTTCAGTGCCTTGTCATAGAGCGCCCACTCCTCGAAGTCGCACTGGTCAGCCCCGTCGGTCGTCGCGGCACCGTAGATCAGCAACATGTACTTCATGATCCGGCTCTCTCTATGTCCTCGCGCGGCGGGTTGCCGTACAACATGACAACGAATGGGACAAGGTCAGATCGACACACCTCCCGAAGTTTTCTGGCACCTTCCGCCCCGGCTCTCCAGGGCAGCGCCGCCGCCGTTCGCAGAACTCCTCTCACCACCGGGATGTTCCGAGAGACGCCCCTGACCTGGGCAAACGATCTACCTGGCGACTCGGCGCGCGAACCCGAACCGTCCGTCAACGATAGGACAACGCAGAGTTACGAATCCAGGGCGGCAGGCCCCGGACGGCGCATTGCAGTTAGCGGGTATGCCGGGACTGCCGTTGGCACCGGGCCCAAATGGATGCTGCCAGCGCAGACAACGGGCGGCGGGCGCGGCATCGTAGAAAGCGAAAGCAGCTCACTGGACCGGAACGCCGGCGATGACCGTCAAGCCGGAGCCGGTGTCCTTCGAAAACTCTCCTGCGATCGTCAAGGATCGAGGTAACGGTCATGTGTCAGCACAAGCCTCCGTGCCCGCCCGCGAACGCCCCTGATCACGACGCGGCCCGTCTCGTGTCGTTCCATCCGGAACAGGGATGGGGGCTGCTCTGCAACGGCGTGGTGCTGTTCGAGGACAGCGGCGAGCTTCTGCCCGACGGGCGCAGCATCCCCGCTCACCGGGATTCCTATGCGCAGGCGGCCTGAACTCGCGTGCCGCCGGTGTCCGGCGGCGCCCGGCCGGTCGGCTCCCCCGGCCCTGCCGGGGAACGGCTGCCCGGGGGGATGGCACCGGCTACGACGGCTCCTTCGTGGACTCGGCGAGCCCGTGGCCCGAGCCGTCCGCGCGACGCGCATCCAGCGGGCCTCATGGACGCTGTCGCCCGACATCTCGTCAACGCCCATGGCGCGGCATCTCGTCCGCGCCCAGCTCACCGACTGGGGATACGACGGGGAGAGCGACATCGCCGAACTGCTCGTCAGCGAGCTGGTCACCAATGCCCTGCTCCACGGACGGGGAGTACCGGTCATCACCCTTTCCTTCCGGGAAGGCACGCTGCGCTGCGAGGTCGAGGACGAGAATCCGGCCCTGCTCCAGGTGCGCGAGGAACCCGACAACGACGAGAACGGCCGCGGATTGCTCCTCGTCGACATGCTGTCCCGTTCCTGGGGCACCGACCGCACGCGCGCGGGAAGGCCCGGAAAGGCCGTCTGGTTCGAGTTGCCCGCCCATCCGGCGTACCAGGCTTCTTGACCGGCCGATACCGTGCCCCGTCCGGCCTTCGCCAGGTAGGAGCGGGTCTGACCCGGGAAGCCTCCTGTCACCTTTCAGGAACTGTTTGCACTGTTATATTCAAAAGCAAACAGTTGGAGGTTGAGCCATGTTCATCCCCATCCCCTCCGTGTCCCTTTACCAGCCCGATCACGCCGCGCCAGGCAGGGTCCGCCGCCTGATCCTGACGGCCGCCGGCCCGCTACTCCTGCTGATCGTGCCCATGGCCCTGGTCACCCTGTACGGGGAGCGCCTTCCCGACCGCGTCTACCTCCAGAACTGGGCCATCGACACCGGCCACGAACCCACCTGGCAGGGTTGGGTCTCACAACCCCTCTGGGGGGCGATGGTGTGGCTCGAAGCGCTGCTCATCGTCTCGTTCCTGCGCCACTGGCGCCTACCTCAGGTCCAGCGGGCCCTGGTGGCCGGGAGCTTCCTCATCGGCGTGGCCGCTCCGGTGTCCGGCGCGCTGTGGCTGCTGATGCTGGTCGACGCCCCGGGTCCCGTGGCCCGGCCCGCCTGGCTCCTGATGGTGGAGATCGCCGCCGCCGCGGGGGCGCTCGCCCTGGGCTGGGCGGCGGCGGGTCCGCTGCCGCCGGCGCCCGAGACCACCGCCGCACCGCCGCCGCATGCGCCCACCATGACGCTCGGCCCGTGGCAGCGTGCCATGTTCGTGACCTCCGCCTGGTCGGCACGGAGGCTGCTGGTCGCCGCGGTACTGGCCGCGGTCACCGCATGGACCGTGTCCGAGGGCTCCGGTGCATGGCAGGGCACGACGGTGCTGGCGCTGTGGACGGTCTTTGAAATGGCACAGGCGCGTACCCGTCTGCAGATCGACGGCTCGGGAGTCACGGTGAGGGTCCCCTGGCTACCCGCCCTACGCCGGACGGTGCCGTACCCGAGGATACGATTCGCTGAGGCCAGGAGCGAGGCTCCCGACGGGCGGTACAAGCTGGACGACAGTGATGCGGGCTGGGGTGTCGTCGGCGGGAAGGGGCCGGTGCTCGTCCTGTCGTTGAGTGACGGCCGGCGGTTCGTCTACTCCACGCGCGAAGCGGAGACGGCGGCCGCGCTGGTCAACGGATGGCTGAGCAGGCAACGACAGGGGGAGACGGCGTAGTGCTGATCACAGTTGACCCCTCATCGGCACAGTCGCTCGCCGACCAGGTGGCGGCCTCCGTACGCGCCGCGCTGGCCAATGGCACGGCGGCCCCCGGAGACCGGCTCCCTTCGGCGCGCAACGTGGCCACCACCCTCGGCATCAACCTGCACACCGTGCTACGGGGCTACCAGCAGTTGCGCGACGAGGGACTGGTGGAACTACGTCGTGGCCGAGCGGCTGTCATCACCGACACGGCCGACCGGTTCCGCCTCCGACTCGCCGCGGCGGCCGAGGAGTTCGCCAGGGTCGCTCTGCACACCGGAGCCTCCGAAGAGGAAGCACTCGTCGCAGCCCGGAAGGCGTTGCACGCCATGCGAGCCTGAGTGGCAGCCTCCTGCCCCGACACCCCGCAACCGCGGCATGGTCGCCGACGACGTCCTCCCCGCATGACGAGTTCCAGAGTTCAACCGGCAGCTATCTACCGGTCAGATCCGCGGCAATCTTCGTCGGGCACGCTCGAACACGTGACTCACATCCTGAAAGCCGCACTGTCGGCCGGCACAGTTGCCGCCGCCCTGCTCGCCGCCTCCCCCGCGGCGGCCTTTCCCGCCGTTGAGCATCGGGGCGATCCCGCAGTCGTGACGACGGACAACGAGACGCCTGCCCTTTATGACGACGAAGAGGGGGGCAACGCCTCCGGTGACGACCCCGCGATCTGGGTCCACCCGAAGGACTCCCACAAGTCGATCGTGATCGTGACCGCCAAGGAGGGGGGCCTGCGCGTCTACGACATGAAATCCCGGGAGCTCCAGTCACTGGCCGCGACCGAGGCCCCGCGGGCCGACACGGCCAAGGGCCGGTACAACAACGTCGACATCGCCTACGACATCACGCTCGCCGGCCGCGTGGTCGACGTCGCGGTCGTCTCGGACCGCTACAACGACCAGCTCCGGTTCTTCGTCATCGACCCGGCCGGCGCCGCGGCGCGTACGCCGCTGACCGAGGTCACCGCGGCTGATCAGCGGTTCCTGTTCAACCCTGACCGTGAAGCCGTCGACGAGGAGCACACGGCGTACGGACTCGCCGTCTGGCAGCCGAAGCGCGGTGAGGCGTATGCCGTCGTCACCCAGGAAGGTGCCACGACCCTCGCGACCGCGCGCATCGTCGAGATCGACGGCAAGCTCGGCTACACGAGCGTCAAGAAACTGACGATGCCGAGCACCTTCAAGCTGCCGGACGGTTCGACCTGGTCCCCGTGTGCGGAGCCGGGCGTACTGCCGCAGTTCGAGGGTGTCGCGGTGGACCAGAAGTCGGGCGTTCTCTATGCCGCGCAGGAGGATGTCGGCCTGTGGCGGCTGCGGCTGCCGCTCGGCTCGGGCGGGCAGCCGACGCTCATCGACAAGGTCACCGACTTCGGCATCCACGACGCCTACGACAAGGAGTCCGAGGAGTGCCGGCCGATCGATCCGAAGGCCAAGGGGTTCGGCGGCAACCGGCTCACGGCTGACGCCGAGGGCGTCGACATCTACTACGGCCCGGGATCGACCGGATACGTCATCGTGTCGAGCCAGGGAGACGACACGTTCGCGGTCTACGACCGGCAGGGCAGGAACGCTCCGCTGGGCGGTTTCCGGGTCAAGGGCGCCAGGGGAGCCGACGACGTCAACGGCTCCGACGGGCTTGCCGTGACGAACCGTCCCGTCGGTGACTACCGCCAGGGCCTGCTGGTCACGCACGACGAGCCCGAGACCGGGCCCGACGTCGACGACGAACGCGACGCCACGAACTTCTCCTATGTCTCGTGGGGTGAGATCGCCGACGCTCTGTCGCTCAAGGTGACCACGAAGGCCGGAAACGACCCGCGGTTCCGCTGAGGCGGACCGCCGCAGACCGATCGCGTGAATCAGGGACGCCCTCGGCTGACAAAGATCTCAATCGGAACGCCTCGGGGCATGGTCCCCAAGGCGTTTCCGTTTTCCGCTCGGCCGATCCCCGGTAGCCCCCGGAATCCCCGCGGCACCTCAACGCAACCGTTCGGCCCGCGCACTCGAAGACAAGGTCAGGAAGAACCCGACTCGGCTCGCAACACGCCAAGTTCCCCGTTCATGGCGTCGAGAAAGGCTGCCACGGTGCGCAACTCCTCCGGGCTGAAACGCCGCAGGGCGTTGTCCGTGCCACGGCCGAGCGGGCCGAAGAAGGCCGCGGCGATTTCCTTCGCCGCGTCGAGGTAGTGCAGGTGGACCACGCGCCGGTCGTGCACGTCGCGAACCCGGCGGATGTGCCCGGCCCGCTCCAGCCGGTCGAGGCACGCGGTGACGGCACCCGACGTGAGGTTCAACTCCTCCCGCAGCCGACCTGGAGTGATCGGCGACGGAGCGTCAAAGATCTTCATGAGGGCCTGGACATCTGTGGTGTGCAGCCCCTGCTCGTGGGCGAACTCATGGGCGATGCGGTTGAACTCGGCGGTCATCCGGCGCAGTCGTACCGCGAAGGACTGCAGGTCGATGCCTACCTCGCTATCGCCGTTCATGCCGTCATGCTACATTAACTCAACAGTCAAGTATCTCAATGCTAGAGTTACATGGCATCACGGAAAGGTGATCTCATGGCGCGGCAACCGATCCGCTGGCTTGTTCCGGCACTGCTGGTGCTGGTCTGGCTGGCCGTCGGCGGAGGGCTGGGGCCGTTCGCCGGCAAGCTCACCGAGGTGTCCACCAACGACCAGGCCGCGTTCCTGCCACAGAGTGCGGAGTCGACGCGCGTACTGGAAGTGCAGGAGAGGTTCCGCCAGGGTGAGACGCAGCCACTCATCGTGGTGTGGACCGCGGACGGGAAGGACATCGCTCCCGAGCAGAGCGCCGCGGCGACCCGGACGCTCGCCTCGCTGCGCGGCACGGCGGGCGTCGTCGGGACGCCCACGCCCGCCATCGGATCGGACGACGGCCAGGCCCTGCGGGGCGTGGTCCAGCTCAGCCCCGACCTCGAGGGCTCGCTCGGGGAGACCCTGGACCGGATCGGCTCGGCGGTGGCGGTCGACGGCCTTCGGGCTCAGCTCGCGGGACCGGCGGCCACCCGGGCCGACCTGTCCGGCGCTTTCGCCGGGATCGACGGCCTGCTTCTCGGGGTGGCGCTGATCACCGTGTTGATCATTCTGCTGGCGGTGTACCGAAGCCTGCTGTTGCCGCTCGTCATCATCACCGGCGCGGTCTTCGCACTGGGCCTGGCATGCGCCGTGGTCTACCTCCTGGCCGACCGCGGCATCGTCCGGGTCGACGGCCAGGTGCAGGGCATCCTGTTCATCCTGGTCATCGGCGCGGCCACCGACTACGCGTTGCTGCTGACCGCCCGCTTCCAGGAGGAACTGGCCACGACCGGCGACCGCTTCGCCGCAGGCCGCGTCGCGCTGCGGCGCTCGTTCGAGCCGATCGTCGCCAGTGCCGCCACGGTGGCCCTGGCTCTGCTCGCGCTGCTGCTCAGCAACCTGACCAACAACCGCGCACTCGGCCCGGTGGGCGCCATCGGCATCGTGTGCGCCGCCCTCAGCGCGCTCACCTTCCTGCCTGCGGCCCTCGTCCTGCTGGGTCGCGCCGCCCTGTGGCCGGCGAAGCCGCGTCCGGCAGGCGCCGAGGCCCGCGGGATCTGGGGCCGGGTGGCCACCCTGGTCGACCGCCATCCGCGCCGCCTCTGGATCGCCACCATCCTGCCTCTCATCGGCCTCGCCCTCTTCGCGCCGCAACTGAACGCCAGAGGTGTGCCGCTGGACGAGACCTTCGTGAACGACGCGCCGTCGGTGGCGGCACAGGCGACACTGAGTGAGCACTTCCCCGGAGGCTCGGGGCAGCCCGCGGTCATCGTCGTCCCCGCCGGGCGTGCCGCGGCCGTGGAGAAGACGGCCCGCGGCGTCGAGGGCGTGTCCGGCACCGCGGCGGTGACCCGGAGCGGACGACCGGGCGACACCCCCAAGATCGTCGATGGACTCGTGCTGGTGGAGGCGACGTTGAACGACGCGCCGGA
The DNA here is from genome assembly GCF_040298085.1 of Streptosporangium sp. NPDC001681. NCBI lineage: Bacteria > Bacillati > Actinomycetota > Actinomycetes > Streptosporangiales > Streptosporangiaceae > Streptosporangium > Streptosporangium sp. NPDC001681. Next base: position 16,688 of record NZ_JBEOZN010000055.1, read on the forward strand.
CGGCGACGCCGCCCAGGACACGGTCAAGCGCCTGCGTGCCGCGCTCACCGCCGAGAACGGTGTCATGATCGGCGGGTACAGCGCCCAGCGATACGACACGACGGAGACCGCGAAGAACGACACGCTGCTCATCGTCCCGGTCGTCCTGACGATCATCCTGCTCATCCTGATCGTCCTGCTGCGCTCGCTGGTGACGCCCGTACTCCTGGTGGTCACCGTGGCGCTGAACTTCCTGGCCACCCTCGGCGTCTCCGCGCTGGTCTTCACGCATGTGTTCGGATTCACCGGCAGTGACGCGTCCGTACCGCTGTACGGCTTCGTCTTCCTGGTCGCGCTGGGGGTGGACTACAACATCTTCCTCATGTCCAGGGTGCGCGAGGAAACCGCGCACCGCGGGGCGCGAGAGGGTGTGCTGCGCGGGCTGGTCACCACCGGCGGGGTGATCACCTCGGCGGGCGTCGTGCTCGCCGCCACCTTCGCCGCACTGGTGGTGATCCCCCTGGCCTTCCTCGTCCAGACAGCCTTCATCGTCGCCTTCGGCGTCCTGCTCGACACCCTGGTGGTGCGGTCTCTGCTGGTCCCGGCACTGGTACGGGATCTGGACACGCGGGCTTGGTGGCCCAGCCGTCTGGGCCGTGCCGGGGTAGGGCAGACCTCCAGGGAACTGACCGGGGCGTCAAGGTGATATCCGGCCCAGGCGGTGGAGGAAGCCGGACGCCCGCCCACGGCACAGCCCTCAGCAGGGCTGTGCCGTGAGCGGGGTGGTCGACCGGTGGTGACGTGCGAGCCACCGGCCCGGCGCCGTGGCGGCCGGTCAGGACCGGTCGATGTACCAGTTACCGCATACGCTGCCGAGCGCGATGCGCGCGCACGCCCGGACCGCGTAGTGCCGCTGCTGGCTGGTGTTCCAGTTCATGACAAGGCTGCTTTCGGAACTGGAGAACGGACCGCATTGCTTCCAGCCACCGTTCGCGTTCACCTGCTCGGTGGTGGGGTACATGGGCAGGCTGCTGGGCATCCCTTGCAGGCTACGGTCGATCCAGACCTGTTCCCCCGATTGGCGAGGTGAGAGCCGGGCGTAGCTGTAGTTGAAGGCGCCGCCGTTCCACAGTTGAAGGAAGCGTCCGCCTGCCACATAGACGTCGGCACCGCCGACGACCTGGTAGTAGTCGGGAATCCCGGACTGATCGCACTCGGATGGGGTGGCGCTCGCGGCGGAGATCGGACCGGCGACCGTGAACGCCGCTCCGACGACCACGGCAAGAAGAGCCCTCCTGAACCGCTTCGAGGTCGTCGCGTTCGTGCTTGTCATGGCTGTCCTTTCATAGGTGGATCTACGTAACGGCCGGTCCGGTACCGGCCCGGCCGGGGAGCGTGAAGGGAACGTCCCGGCGACTCAGTTGGGATCGACCCAGAAGGCGTCCCGGTCCAGCAGTCGCTGGTAGCGGACGAGTGCTCCGAACTTCCCTCCCGCGCCCTCGTTCTCCGCCTCGGGGACCATGGCCCGGCTGAAGGCGCCGCCGCTCGTCCAGGCGCCCTCCCAGGTGCGTGCCATGGGGTATTCGTCGCATGTCTGCCCTGGGGGACGGGGCAGCGAGTCGGGGCATGCCAGGTCCCGGTTCTTCTTGGCCTTGGCCGCGTCGGCCAGCCGGTGAAGGGGCGTGGTGCCGGGGGCTCCGGGAAGTCCACCGGCCTGCGCCGTCCTGATGTGGGCGCTGACCGCCGGATAGTCGGCCAGTCCGTTGAGCGTGGGGGCGAAACTCGGTATGACGCAGCCGGCGCCGCTGAGAATCCTGTCGCAGCGGATGTCCGGTGAGGGGTAGGGGCCCTGGGTCGGCGGGAAATAGTTGATCACTTCCGTGTCCCCGCCCGGATGCGTCAGCTGCAGCTCATAGGTGGTGTGAACGGTGCGTTCACCGCCTTGGGGCACGTTCACCAGATGGGGTACGGGTGGGGTCAGCGACTGGGTGGAACTGTCGGGCAGTGTGATCGCAGGGCCGAAGTCGCCCGCCGTACAGCCGACGGAACAACTGGCCACCAGGCGGAAGCTGATCGCGTCATCCGGGGCCAGTTCCCCCTCGGAGAAGAAGCGGACGATCGCGAAGACATCGGTGAGTTCCAGGCTGTCGTAGAACATGCCGATGAAATGGATGTAGTTCACGGTGGTGCGACCGAGCAGAAGCCCTGTGGTGGTGTCGTAGACGCTGACGGTCGCGTAGTTGATCAGGCAGGCGGCGAATCGCCTGGTCTTCCACGCGCTCTTCGACTGATCGTCAGGGAGGTCGATGCACCAGCCGGGCAGGGGTGGCGGGTCGTCGGCGACGCTCGTCGAACTCAGGACCGATCTACCGGGCCGTTGCGCCATCGGCGCGACACACAGCACCTTCCTCTTGCCCTGACGGGCGAGTGACGGGAATCGATCACGGATGTGATCGCAGCCGGTCGGCGTCGTCACCGTGGTGGTGGCGTGCGCGCCGGCACTCTGTGCCGAGACCGTCATCGACGCGCACAGCAACAGAACCGACACTGTCAGAAACGTGATTGCTCTCATGCGAATAGTGCTCATGGCTTCCCGTAAGGCTGTAGGGCCAAGGAGAGGGATGGCGGAAACGAACCCCGGCCCGGTCCGGAAGTAAGGCAGCGGAAGGTCGGAACTCCGGGGAGAGAGCCCGGCGCCGTTCCGCGACATCAAGGCGGCCGGGCTTGGCGAACCCGTCCGCGGAACCCGGTGGCCGGAGCGGGCCGGGCCACCCGCTCCGGCCGATCACCGGACGTTTGCGATCAGCAGCTCACCGTGCGCTCGTACTGGCCGTAGTGCCCGGCTGTCAGGCGCGACCGCCCGGCCCGATGGACCTGGAGCCGCCTCGTTGGGGTTGTCGATCACGACGTTCTCGTGACATGTCGTCCTGCCGTAGCCCACGTCGCCGCGCCGGGGGCCGTATCGGACGGTCACCCCGCACGCCTCGCCGCCGGCCGGCCGCCGTGCCGATCGCGACGACCAAGCCCGTCATGCGATGGTCAGCGCTGCCCCCGCGGCGAGCGCCGTCTTCGCGTGCGGAACGTCAACTTTCCTCCAGTGGTAGGACCCGGTGAGGTCCCTCCAGCGAACCAACCGCGGCGGTCCGGCGGCAGGCGCTCGACCGGCGGTTAACCGGCGGTTAGGCTGCGAACGCCACGAACGTGATCAAATACCGTGACCGGCGGGAAGGGGATCGATGTTCGGCAGCGTGCTGCGTGACTTCCGGATTCGGGCACTGCTCACGCAGGAGGAGCTGGCCGCCCTGTCCGGCATCAGCGAGCGACAGATCCGCGAGATCGAGTCCGGCCGCGTCACGGTGCCCCGGTCCAGCACCGTCCGGGTGCTCGCCGACACGCTGAAGCTGTCCCCGGCGGACCGGGCCGCCTTCCAGCTCGCCGCGCAGCCGGACGCCGGACACCCGCCGGCGCCCGCCCAGTTACCCGCCGACGTCGACGGATTCACCGGTCGCGCCGAGGCGCTGCGCGCGCTCGACGCGGCCACGGCCGCGGTGGTCACCATCTCCGGGCCCGCCGGAGTGGGCAAGACCTCACTCGCCGTGCACTGGTCTCACCTGGCCGCGCCGAGCTTCCCGGACGGCCTGCTGTACGTGGACCTGCGCGGCTTTTCCCGGCACACCACGGTCGACCCGGCCGAGGTGGTCCGCGGATTTCTGGACGCCCTCGGGGTGCCGCCCGACCGCGTCCCGCCCGGCTTCGCGGCGCAGGTGGCGCTCTACCGCAGCCGGTCCGCCGACCGCCACCTGCTGGTCGTGCTCGACAACGCCCGCGACGCCGACCAGGTCCGGCCGCTGCTGCCGGCCGGCCCGGCCGCCCGCGCGGTCGTCACCAGCCGCTGGCAGCTCACCGCCCTGATCGCCGAGACCGGTGCCGCCGCGCTGACGCTGGACATCCCGGACATCGAGGAGGCGGTCGAGCTGCTCAGCCACCGGCTCGGCATCGGCACCCCGCAGAAGACCGACTCGAACCCCCGGTCACCCGCAGCCGAGACCGGGCCGCACCGTTCCCGGGCCGCGGCGGACACCGGTCGGCGCCCGGGGCCTGAGGTCGCGGACGGTTACGCCGTGGCCGCGATCGCGGCCGCGTGCGGACGGCTCCCGTTGGCGTTGGCGCTGGTCGGTGCGCGGGCGCGGCTGGCCGGTTTCCAGCCCGAGGCGATCGCCGCGGAGCTGCGCCACCCAGGGGGCCGGCTCGCGGCCCTCGAGATCGACGTCGTGTTCTCCTGGTCCTACGATGCGCTGAGCCAGGACGCCGCACGGCTGTTCCGGCTGCTCGGGCTCGCCGCGGGTGCCGACATCTCGGTGGCCGCCGCGGCCGCGCTGGCCGGCCGGGCGCTGCCCGATGTCCGGCGGACGCTGGCCGAACTGACCCACGCCAGCCTGCTCGCCGAGCATGCGCCCGGCCGCTACCGGATGCACGACCTGCTGCACGCCTACGCCGGCGAGCGCGCCCGGGCCGAGGAGTCCGAGGCCGTGCGGCAGGCGGCGCTGACCCGGCTGCTCGACCACTACACGCACACCGCGTACCACGCGGAGCTGGTGCTGAATCCGGTGCGCGCGCCCATCCCGATGACCCTCGGCACGCCCGTGGACGGGGCTGAGCCGAAACGCGTGTTCAACCTTCCGGCCGCCCTGGCCTGGCTGAAGACCGAGCACGCGGTGCTGCTGACCGCGCTGCGGCAGGCCGAGGAGGAGGGCATGCACCGGCACGCGTGGCAGCTGAGCTGGGCGCTGGACACATTCCTGAACGACCAGCGGCGCTGGCACGACGAAGGAGCGGCGTGGGCGGTGGCACTGCGCGCGGCGACCGCCATGACCGACCGCCCGGCGGCGGCGCACGCGCACCGCTTCCTGAGCGCGGTGAACGGCCGGCTCGACCGGTTCGACGACGCGCACGCCCACATGCGGCAGGCGCTCGAGCTGAGCCTCACCGCCGGAGACCGGGCGGGCGAGGCGGAGAACCGCTTCGTGCTGTCCTACGTGTACTGGCTGCAAGGCGACAGCGAGCGTGCGCTCGACCAGGCCGAGCAGGCGTTGTCGCTCTTCACCGAGTTCGACGACCCGCTCTGGGCGGGCAAGGCCAGCCTCGCGGTGGGCTGGTACCACTCCGAGCTCGGCGCCTACCAACAGGCGCTGCAGTTCCAGCTGCGAGCGCTGGAGCTACAGCAACGGGCGGGTAACCAGGCCAACGAGGTGGTCACCCTGGACACGCTGGGCCTGCTCTACCAGCGGCTGGGCGACCCGGAGACCGCGATCCGGCACTACGGGCGTGGCCTCCGGCTGGCCGGCGCGATGGAAAGCCCCGAATTACGGGCCCAGCTGCTCGGGCACCTCGGTGACGCGAGCGAGGCCACCGGGGACCCGCAGACGGCCCGCGAGCGCTGGCTGGAGGCGTACGAGATCTTCCGCGATCTCGGCCACCCTCAGGCCGGTGACCTGCGCCGCAAGCTCCAGCCGCCCAGCTCCCGGGCCGCAACCTGGAAGTAACGGAATGCCGACAGTGCCCCATCCACAAAGGCCTGCCGGCCGGGGCGGCAGGCCGCATCCGCCATCTCCACGCCGACGAGCGGCTCGGCCACGGTGATCACGGCGATCGCCACATCGTCGGCGTCTCCGATCACCGCGTCCACAGAAGCAATGAAGATTCCAGCATGCCTGGAATAAATTTCCAGCCAGGGCCTGCCTTGTAGATCTTTCAGGGTGAATGGCGTAAATCATTCCTTCGCGGATGAGCGCCTGAAGCGTCATGATTTGACCGATGAGGAGTGGGTGCAGCCGGCACCGCTGCTTCCGGTCCACCCTCGTCAGGGGCATCGTCTGATCGACCTCGTTGCGTGGAATGGTGTGCCGGATCTCACGCCGTCGGCGGCGGGGTGGCGGAGGTTACTTGAGGCGGCCGATGCCAGGCACGAACCGGCCAACGGCCGCGGCGTAGAGCAAGTAGTCCTCGCCGTGCACGCGGCGCAGGTAGGGCTCCTCCACCCGGCGGACCAGCAACTGGTTGGCGACCACGACGGCGGCCAGCCCGGCCAGGCCGACCACGGTGGGCGCCATGAGGGTCAATCCGGTGCACGTGACCAGCACAGCGGTCAGGATCGGGTTGCGGACCAACCGGAAGGGCCCCGAGGTGACCAGCGTGGTCTGCTCGTCGGGGTCGACACCGGCCCGCCAGGAATCACCCATCACCAGCTGGGCGGCGAAGGTGGCGACCATCCCCAGGACCGCCAGCACCAGGCCGCCGACCTCGACCAGCGAACTCTCCACCACAGGCCCCAGTCCCACCAGGGCGGCGACCGGAGAGGCCACGCCCAGAGCCAGAGCACCCATCGCGGCCAGCCCGTCGATCCGCCGTTGCACCGGATCACGCCGGGCTGCCTCACGCCTGTCACCGGTGTCACCGGTGCGACGCACCTGAATCCACGTGCGCACACCACCCACGAGCACCAGGAACGTGATGAACAGGATCAAAGCAGTGATCGCCATGGCAGCCGGCCTCCTCCTGTGCCTTCGTGAAGCCCTTCCCGACAGGTACATCGATGCCCGAGATCATCACGATGTGAGCTGGGTGACACGATTCTCCCGGCATCCCGTAACCGGCGGTCGAGACTTGAAGCGTTCCGAGAATTCTCGACGTCAGCACCAGCCCCCGCCGCCGGTCATGGAAGAGGTCACGTCTACGTCGTACTCCTCGCCTTCCTCCTTCACGACCCACACGGAGAAGCCAACATCCCTACCACCAACGGACTTGACGAAGCAGCTCACCCCTTCACCGTCCTCCCCCGGAGGGGGTTTCCAGCCATCCATGATCGCGGCGTCTCGATAGAAGGACAGCACATCGGCTACCGGGCCTGAAGAGCGATAGGACTGCAAGACGTTCACTAGCCGGCCATCACCGTAGCAACCGGACCTGCGTCCCCCCTGGGGCGTCGCGGTCGTCGGATGAGCATCGAGAATGCTGAGCGTGGCCAGGGAAGCGGCGAGCCGGTCATCCTCAGCGGTACACCCATCGGGACGCATCAGGAAAGCAACAAGAGCCACCAAAGCAGCAGCGCCCCCCACGCAGACGACAAGCACCGCAATCGTCGAGCGCTTCATGGTCGGGAGCCTAGATCCCTGCTTACTCACCGAACAAGCTTTTCTGTGGCTGCGCACCCGGGGCATCTGCTTCTTTGACCTGGTGACTCAAGTGCTTGATTTGGTTGTGCGGTTCGCTGACAGCGGTCGGCTCGGCCCGTTGCGCTGCGGAATGACACTGCAGAATGTCGAAGAACTGATCGGGCCTTTCCACGACCGAATGCACGATTCAAAACCTCGTCGTTGGCGACCTCGGCTGCACTTCTGGCACGACCTGGAAGTCCTGATCTGCCACGGACTCGTGGTGGAGGTGGGCCTCCCCCTTTGGCACGAGTCGATCACGCTACCCGATGAACCCGTCTGGGAACCGAAGATCACCGTCAAGGACCCCGCCCAGACCACGGTCCAGGGGACGGCGGAGTTGGACACCACCCACCGGGTGCTCACGTTTCCACCGAACAAGGAGCCCCGACCAGAAGGGGCGGCCCCCCTTCGTCGCCCGGTGCGACAGCACGCGCATCGACTACCCCGTCCTCAAGGCCGATGGAACACCCTCATGGAGCGGCAACACCGGGGGGTGCAGGTCTCAGGCGGACCAACCGCGCCGCTCAGTTCAACCGACGCGAGGTCAGATTGTGGTGTACGGCTGCCGCCGTGTGCTCGTGGTGACCGACGTTGTCGTCAACGTTGTCGTCGGCCCTCACGTTCCAGAACCGAGACCGGCCGAACACTCCTCCCAGGCATCAGCACAGGTTGCTCCCGCTGGGGCCAGAACTGACCTGCAAGAAGTAGTCATCGCTGTCCTTCTCTTCCGGCCTGTCGGAGTACCCCACCGACAGATAGACATTCCGGCTGTTGATCACCTTAGTGAGGCAGACCTGCGTTGCACTCTCCTCCTGCTCCGGCACCGGCGCCGACTTCCAGCCATCCTTGATCGCAGCCTCGCGGTAGAAGGACGGCACATCGGCACGCGACACTGAAAGCCGGTAGGACTGCTCGGCATACGCGAGCCGGTCATCGTCATTGCAACCCCCGAGACGCTTCCCGTCCGGCTTCGCCTCGACCGGACGGGCATCAAGGATGCTGAGCACCACGAGAGCCGAAGCAAGCCGCTTGTCATCGTCGGTACAACGGGGAAACGGCGAGCGGGGCATCAACAACAAGCCCAGGCGATCCACCACGAAACTGCCGGCCCCCAGGACGCCTACGACGGCGGCAGCACCGGCAAGGCCGCCGACCACCAGCACCGCGACAATCAGACGCTTCATGATCTAGAGCCTAGTATCGGCCCCCAACAGGCCCAATAGATTCGATCGCCTCCCAGCTATCGAATACCCGTGCTCAGGTCACGCCCGCATTTCTTGATCAGTATGTGAACGTCAACGGCGAGAGCGGCTACTTCGACCGCTCGCTGGAGGTGTACGACCGCCGCGACCTGCCCTCCTCCCGCTGCGGCACCCCGATCAGGCGCGATCCTTTCATGAACCGGTCGTCCTACTCCTGCCCGAGCCGCCGGCGACGGCCGCGCTGACCACGGCGAGCACCGCTCCCACCCACATCACCGCGGAGATCGACACGCTGTCCACGATCCGGCCGCCGGCGAACGAGCCGAGCGCGATGGAGACGTTGAAGGCACCGACGAAAAGCGCCGTGCCCATTTCGCCGCCGCCCGACCGCATGATCCAGAGCTGCAGGGTCACCCCCACGCCGCCGTAGCCCAGACCCCACACCACGAGCACGATCAGGGGTAGGCCGATCAGGGGCAGCGCCGCCATGGAGAGTGCCATCAGCACGGCCAGCGTGACCAGGACCGGCTTGGGGTTCCTGGCCGCCCATGCACCTGCCACGAAGTTGCCGGCCACGCCCGCGGCGCCGTACAGGAGGAGGGCGGTGCTGACGAGGGCGGGGCCGGCGTGCGAGACCTGCTCCAGGAACGGCCGGACGTAGGTGTAGGCCGTGAAGTGGCCGGACACGATCAGGACGGTCAGGACGAGGACGACCCTGAGCGGGCCGGAGAGCCACGTGAGCCGTCCCTCCGACGCGCGGGCCGGGGCCTCCTCGCGGGGCAACGGCTCGGACGCGCGGGCTCGGGGTTCGCCGGGCAGGGGCGGCAGGATGGTGGCCAGCAGCGCGAGTAGGGCCAGGGCCAGCACCCCCATGGCGATGAACGCGGTCCGCCACCCCGCGAACGACGAGATGAACGTCGCCACGGGCACCCCCAGTACCGATGCCACCGACACCCCGGCCAAGATGATTGACGTGGCCCGCCCGACGGACCCTTCGGGCACCAGCCGCAGGCCGAGTCCGGCCGCGAAGGCCCAGAACCCGCCGATGCTCACCCCGGTCAGCACCCGGGCGGCCAGCATGACGGGGTAGTTCGGCGCGAACGCCCCCGCCAGGTTGGCCACCGCCAGCAGCGCCATCAGCCCCAGCAGCGTGATGCGCCGGTCGAGCCGTCGGGTAGTGATCGCCAGCACGGGCGCGGAGACGGCGGCGACCAGTCCGGGCGCCGACATCATCAGCCCGGCCGTCCCGTCGGAGACGCCGAGGGTGGCGGCGATCGAGGTCAGTAGGCCAACGGGCAGCATCTCGCTGGTCACGATGGTGAAGGTGCCCACCGCGACCGAGGACACGGCGAGCCAGCGCGCCCGGGGGGCGGCGGAAACATCAGTCATGGTCATGCCGGCCAGCTTTCTGCCGGCCACCAGCGGGAACAATGGCGAAGGTCGAAGGCTTGGTTTAGGTGGACTAAGCGATCGGATGGAGGTGGGGGTGGACTTCAGGGAGCTGGAGTGCTTCGTCGTGCTCAGCGAAGAGCTGCACTTCGCGCGTACGGCCGAGCGCCTCTACCTGTCACCCGGCAGGGTGAGCCAGCTCATGCGCTCGCTGGAGACCAGGCTCGGCGGCCGGCTCTTCCACCGGACCAGCAGGCGCGTGCGCCTCACGCCCCTGGGCGAACGCTTCCTGGCCGACCTGCGCCCCTCCTACGACGGCCTCGCGAACGCGGTCAGCCGGGCCAAGGCGGCTGCCCGCGAGGTGACAGGCGTGCTCAGGATCGGCTTCCTGGCCACGCCCACGGATGTCGTCACCGGCAGCGTGCGTGCCTTCGAGCGCTGGTACCCGGGGTGCGAGGCGGAGCTGGTGGAGATCCCGCTCTCCGACCCCTTCGGCAAGTTGCGGGCCGGGCAGGTGGACATCGCGTTCACGCTGCTCCCGCTGGACGAGCCCGATCTGGCGACGGGTGAAGGACTGAACCGGGTTTCGTACCAGCTCGGTGTCTCCTCGCACCACCCGTTGGCCGCCTGTGCGAGCATCGGCGCGGAGGAGTTGGCCGGCGTATCCCTGATCGGCCTGGACGGCCCGGCTCCGCGCATATGGCGCGAGCGTGTGGCACCGTCCGCAACCCCTTCCGGCCGTCCCATTCCCCTGGCCGGTACGGTGGCCACCACCCAGGAGGGACTGACCCAGGTGGCGCTCAACCGGGGCGGCATGTTGCTCTGCACCCCCACGGCGGCTCACCACGGGCGCCCGGATGTCAGCTTCGTCCCCGTCACGGGGTTGCCTCCCTCGATCCTCGGCCTGGCTTGGGTGAAGGCGGCGGAGACGGCGGCGATCCGGGCGTTCAACGAGGCGGCCGTCGGGCACGCGCTCGGGGTACCGACCTTGAAAGGCTGAGGTCACGTTCGGCACGGGCCGGTCATGGCTCTCGATTTCCCTGGCTGTACGCCGGAGATATGAGATATCCAGGCAGCGGAGGACTGTCGGCTCGGGCGCGGCTGCAACGTGCCGCGCTTTCGCAAGTCCCGTGGCGAAGAACTCCTGTCCCCCCTCCTTGACCTGCAAGAGCCCGGCCAGATAAGACGCAGTCTGCGCGAATCCTTCGACGTCATCTGCGGCGGCCTTGCCGTACGCCTGCGGGACCGGCCGCCCCTCTGGCGCTGGCTTCTCTACCGCACCTTCTTCGTGCGACTGCCGTCGAAGTACCGCATGTGGGCCCGCGACGACATTCACGGGCGCTTCTACATCTTCCGCCGCTACTACGGCCCGCTAGGGACGATCGCCTACGCCGCGGGGCTGGTCATCGTCATCTTCTTCGACGAAGAACCCTTCAGGGCCTTGGGAATAACGCTGAGCCTCGGCCTCGGGTACCTCATGCGGAGTATTGGCGCCCAGAAAGTCCGGAGGAGGGAGCTTGCGAGGTACGGCTTCGGCCCCGACGGCTCTCCCATCCGTCCTCGGCCAGACGAGGAACGCTCTCGGTAACGGCGTTCGGCAAGGCCCGACGGAGAAAGGCCGCGGCAGCCGATCACTCCGGCACCGTACAGCGGCACCGAAGTCAGCGATCGTCACGCCCCCTGTCGTCGCCGACATCTTCTGATCCGTACGGAAGGGCAGATGCTCGTCGGGTCTATGATTCCCGAATGTCTCTTAGATCCGCTGTACCGCTTCTGCTGGCTGTTGGTCTCCTTGCCGGCTGTGGGGTGGCTCAAGAGAGCAACGTGGACAGAATTGCCTCTCCGAAATCGGCCGCCTCGGCGGTAGAGACGATCCAGGGACGCTGGTGGACCTGGGCGGCCTCGGAAGGCGAAAGCACGAACCCTGTAACGGACACGACCGGGGAGTTCTGCGACCGGAACCAGCCAGAGGATGTGTGGTTCCTCGCCGGAACCTTCGGCGGCACCTTGCAGCGGACGTGCAGGGTTCCCGCGGGGCGGCCGATGGTGTTCCCACTGGTGAATCGGGTCTGCTCCGAGGCGGTGTGCAAGGAGTTCATGGCCACCGCCGAAGGCAGAGCCACCCTCGACGGTAAGCCGGTCACGCCTGAACGGATGGAAGACGACAACGTTGCCGTGACCGGTGTGGCGGGCAACCCTCTGACAGGCGAGGAGGGAACGGCCACATCCTACGCTTGCGGCATCTGGGTGCGTCTCCAGCCGCTGCAGCCTGGCCGTCACACACTGACCGTTCGTGGATCCTCCGGCGACTTCCGCACAGGCGTTGATTACACACTCATCGTCGAGGCCGAGCAGCAAGCATGAGTGCACCCTGAGATTTCGATGAGTGGTCGGTGAGGCCCAGCGGCTACCGTTCCGCCTACAACTGGGGCAATGTGGCCCACAATAGGGATGATTGTCCGCTTTTCGGGCGGACCAATCACCCTGTTCGGATGCCGGATGTCGTGGTCAGAGGGTGGTGGACGGTAGCCGAAGTGAGTCCGTATGTGGGGACGTTGCTGTCAGGGCTGCTGTCACCTCGATCGTGATCACCGCGTGGCATGTTCCCTCCAGGGAACAGCCGCCGTAGCGACCATCTGAAGCGTGACGTGCATGGCAGGCATCCGGCTTCATGTTGATACCTGCCACCATCAGGAAGAAAACCCGGTTCGTACGGCGCCGCACCAGGACGGCTGCGACATCATGGCCAGGAGGTTCCCGCTTGCCTGCCACGCGAGTACGTCCCCATGTCGCGCGAGTGCTGGAACGCACCCACGCCATGGTGTTCGTTTTCGACAGCGTCATCTGCGACCTGTTCGCCGGTGTGGATACGTCGGCGATCACCGACGACATCCGCGCGCGCCTCCCACCCCCAAGTCCTTCGACGCTGTTGGCCGGTGCCGCCTTCCTCATGGCCACCAACCCGCTGTGGATGGTGGCCTACGCCCATGAGGTCAGCGCCGCCCACGGCGACGAGGCGGAGAACATCCTGCGCGCGGCCGAGACGGCCGCGGTCACGACGGCCGTTCCCGCGCCCGGGGTACGCCAGGTTCTGCTGGCCTGCCAGGCCGGCGGCAGAAGCGTCGCCGTGGTGGGCAGCCGCTACTCCGCCACCATCAAGTCCTACCTGGACCGGCACGAACTGCGGCAATTGGTGGGACCGGTCGTCGGGTACCGGCACCACCGTCCTTCGAGGGGCATACCACAGCGCCGGGCCGCGACCTCGAACAGCCCGATGTCGGGCTTACGGATCTTTTGGTGATGTATTGAGCCTTCCTGAACTCCTTGATCAAAATAAGCGATGAGAGGGATAGCATCCGCCTTAGATGTGTCAGCAGCGAGATGGTCGAATCCGCCGCCGCCCGCCTTCAGCACCCACCGGTGGCACGGCCAGGCTTCATGTCGGCCATTTCGGTCTGCTGATCATCATGGTTTGTGCGTCTGGCGGACGACGACTTGATGGAGTAGCCGTGAGCTCCCGTCATCAGCCCTTGCTATTCGTCAGGCAACAGGTACCGCCAGGAGAGCACGAAGAGTGCACCCGAACTGGTCTTGAAGAGTGACCGGCCGTGCTCCTGCCCAGCAGGCACCGCCTTGATGATCGCACTCACCGCCGCCCCCTCGATGTCCTTCTGCCAAATCGGGTCCACCATGCCCGAAGGCTCCGGGACCCCTGCGGGCCACAGCGCCGACTTGCCCTCCGCCGAGGCGGCCCCTTCGGCGACCATGCGGACGCGGGTGGCGACGTAGTCGGTGCCCGCGGCGGCGGCCCGGGTCGCCAAGCCGTCCATCAGCTTCTTCGCCTCCGAGAGCTCCTTCGGGTAGAAGTCCGCGACCTGGTCCAGAGCCGGGGCCCGGACCTCCAGCATCTTTCCGTCCTTCCCCCGTACCCCGAGGACGGTGGTCGGCACGTCCGTCACCATCGGCGCGCCCGGCTTGGGCTCCGCGGTCGGCGGTTGCCCGGTCAGGTACGTCTCCATCGACGCGACCGTCTCGCCCGTCTCGGCATCGGTGAGCTTCAGCTGCTTGCTCGCGTCAACGATCACCAGGCCGTCGCTATACAGCACCACCCTCGGCGGACGCAGCACGTTCATGGTCGCGGTCACGAACCCGCCTTCGGCACCCCACAATGCAACCGGCTTCGCCGGCCCATCGTCAGCCGGGGTCGCCGACATATCCGATTCCGCACCTCCGCAGGCCGCAGTCAGGGACAACAACGCCACGAACAGGGTCATTCGTAATCTCATGCCCCACAAACGTACGTTTCCTTCAGATGGTTCAGCCGGTGTCGTTCGAGGTCAGGTGGATCCGCCGGCAAGGGCAATCGCCGACTCGGCGAGATCGTCACGGCCGCCTCCCACTCCAGCACCTTCCTGGTCGAGCGCTACCGACGAACAGCAAAACATCACGGCCGAAAACGCGCCATCGTCCGGACCAGGCGGCGGCGATGGCTCGTGACCTCGCCTACCTCCCGGTGACCACCGCCCCCATAGGCCGGGCATGCACGCTGATAGGGGGACCGATGACCAACTACCTCATCCGGTTCGCCTACCCCGACGGCCGCGCCCTGTGGATAGGCAGCGCCGAGGAGGTCAACCACTGTGTGAGAACCACCAACGGCACGGCTAGCAGCAACTCAGACACCGGACCCGCCATCACCACCGCCTACAAGGACGGAATCTGGCGGCCCGTACCACCGGAGGACCCCTGCCGGGGTCCCGGCGACCGCCGAGGCCAGGACGAGCTGATGGTTCCCGGACGACCCGGCCGGCTCACCGTGTGCAGGGACGCCACGTACGTGAGGCCGCCCTACCGGAAACGGCATGGCAGGGACGTCGCCCGCGCCCTGGCCGCGGCACTGAACTCTCTGGACACCGTGCCGAGTCGGAACACATGCCAAGGGCTCGGAGGCGCTAACGAACGCGGCATCCGGCTCATATTCGACTATCCGCAAGGACCCGCCGCCGCGGTGAGGATTTCAATGGACTGCGTCCCCGCCATCAACAACGGCCTGCTCCAGGCCGACCTGGATAACCCCGTCCGCGACCAGATCCTACGCCTCGCCCCATCATGACGATGGAACAGGCGAACTCAGATAATTTTGATCATATAGCAGCTGCCATGATGGCCTCACCTGGTGCTTCACAGGTTGTCGCTGTACGAGGCGCCGTGGTCGCGGGTCAGGCCGACGAACACCGAGGCTACTTCGATCTCACCGATACACCGTGGACCCAGGCCTCAGATCTGATCGAGTTGGCGTGTGCGCAACAGCGTGATCACGTCTGCGACCGTATCGGGCCGATCGAACGAAGCTCCGCAGGCTTGGGTGAGCGGGTTGTAGGCCCTGGCGGACAGCACGGGTTTGAGGCATTCGATCGGACAGGCCGATGTGATCGTGTGGGTGGGGCTGGTCACCGCGGTCGAGGTCTGGTCATGGGGCGGCGTGACTGGAAGCGCTCGACACGGGTCGCCAGCTCCTCGGCGGTGTCCACGGCAAGTGTGGTCGTACCCATGGGCTACACCCACACCGACGAATGGTTCTCACATAAGCGTTGGTAATGCGCGACCCCAACAATCAGCCGCGGGTCGGCCGGTCGAGAAGGTCCAAGCGGAAGACGGGATGGTCGTCGGGGTCGGGGAGGTGGTCGAGGAGGCGGCGCACCTGTCCGGTGCCCCAGCGGGACCGGTAGGCGGCGACGACCTCTTCGCGTCGATCGCCGGCCAGTTCCGCTACCTGGTATCGGTCTCGGTGGCCGCGTCGGCTGATGGTGCAGTGGCCTGCAGCGCGAAGGTTGCGCACCCATTCTGTTTGACCCCGCACTGATACCAGGTAGCGGGCATCGGCGAGTTCGACGACGTTCACAGGAACCCGTTGGAGGGCGCCCGTGGTGCGCCTTGGAACGTGCAGAGTGCTGGCCGCACCCAGCCATCGGACGAGCGGATTGATCATATGGACGGTAAACCAGTCCGGCCGTCGGTAGCGCGGTGTCATGCGATCGCCTCTTGGGGTCGTAGCCTGGGTCCTGGGCACGTCGGCAGCACTGGAGCGCTCACCACGGCACCTGGCCATGGTCGTTGAACAGGCCGCCGGTGGGTCCGTCAGGTCCGAGCGTGGCAAGCCGTACCGCGATCACGGCGCCGTGCGCAGCGGTGCGGTCGGAGGTGAAACCGCTTTGCCCTATCAGATCGGTGTCGCAACGGCCTGGATCCGCAGCATTGATGAGAATCTTGGTGTCGCGCAGGGCTTTGGCGTATTGCACGGTCAACGCGTTCACGGTGGTCTTCGACGGCCCGTATCCCAGGAACGCCGGCACCTGAGCGAGCGGGCCGTCCGGGTCGCTCATGAGGGCGAGCGATCCGACGCTGCTGGAGAGGTTGACGATGCGCGCCGCGGGTGAGCGGGTCAACAGCGGCAACATCGCTTCGGTTACCCGGATCACCCCCAACACATTGGTGTCGAACACCGCGCGGACGGCGTCCACGTCAGTGCCTGCGGGGGCCTGATCTGCGCCGCCGCTGATCCCGGCGTTGTTGATCAGGACGTCGAGACGGCCGAACTGGTCGTCGATGTGCACGGCGGCCGCGTCCACCGATGGAGCGTCGGTGACGTCCAGCGCGACCGGCCAGACGTCGCCGCCGGCCGGTCGCAGGGCGGCGACGGCCTCGTCACGTCGGCGCGGATCCCTCGCTCCCACCAGCACCGTCATCCCGAGCGCCGCGAGCTGCCGGGCGATCTCCAACCCAATGCCCTTGTTCGCCCCTGTCACCAGGGCGACCTCGCCGTGGTGGCTGATTTCATCGGTCATGGCTCGATCTCACCAATCCGATCGACGATCGGGCCAACACCAACTCCGCCCCAACCGATACCCTGCCGGTATGGATCCGCTGGAGGTCCGCGAACTGCGCTACTTCATCGCCGTGGCCGAAGAGCTTCACTTCGGCCGGGCGGCCGAGCGCCTCGGTATCGCCCAACCGCCGCTATCTCGCGCGATCCAACGGATCGAACGCCGCCTCGGCGTCACGCTGCTGGAACGCAGCAGCCGCTCGGTCCAGCTCACGCCGGCCGGTGAGACTCTGCTGCGCGAGGGCCGAACGGCGCTGGCCGCGATGGCGCGTGCCGTGCGGTCCGCGCGACGGGCCGGCGAGCCGGAACCCCGGCTGGTCGTGGCGATGAAGGCGGCCGGCGATGGTGGTCTCCTGCCCGACCTGCTCGCCACGTATCGCGCCCAACACGCTGACGTCCACGTCGATGTGCATATCTGCGGCGCCGGAGAACAGGCGAGCCTGCTACGCGACGGCCGCGCCGACGTGGCGTTCATGCACAGCCCGCAGCAAGACTTCGCCGGGCTCGACACCATGGACCTCCTCGTCGAGCACCCGGTCGTGGTACTGCCCCGGCATCACCGCCTGGCCGGACGAGACCGCCTGTCCATGGCCGACCTGTCCAGCGAGACGATGCCCATCTGGCGCGGCGCGCAGCCCACCGACGCAGTCGGCCCGCAGGTACACGACACCGGTCAACTCGCCCAGCTCATCACCTGGGGCCACGTCGTGGCGCTGCTGCCCGAATCCGTCCGTGACCACCTGCCCCGCAGTCTGGTGTGCGTACCGGTCCTCGACGCCCCCACCACCACGCTGATGCTCGCCTGGCCGGCGGGCAGTCGATCGCCGCAACTCGCCGCATTCGTCCATGCCGCAATCACCGCGGCACGCCGGCCAACCTCCGGAACCCAACCGAACGCCGCCCGCCTCGGATGTGAGCCTCCCCTCGCACCGTAGCGGCACCCCCTTAGGCCAGCACTCCATGAGAGCGCCCACTGCTCACGATTCCGAAGGTGCGACCAAGCCCTGTGATGGCGGTCCATTGGCCAACCTCAAGTTCACCCCGCCTGACATCACGGAGAACTGACGCTGCCGTCCGTTGGTCGTCAATGCCAAACACGAACGCCCCGAGCGTAGCCTGCTCGGGGCGTTCGGGCTGCTCGGTTGAGGTGGTCAGGGGCGGGGTCGAACCGCCTCCCTTCCGCTTCTCAGGCGGAACGATCACCCTGCTCCGCTCGACCGACACGAGGTCAGAAGGTTGTGGACGGCTGCCGACGTGTGCTCGCGGTGGCCGATGTTGTCGTCACCGTTGTCGTCAGCCCCACCTCCCGTAGCCGGCGCTGGAGGCTCGAAGCATTCAGAGACTCCGCGGTGTCAACACCACCAGCTCAGGCCGGCCGCGGAAGTGCTCACGAGTACTTCGTAGTCATCGCCATACTTCTCTCCCGTCGCATCCGCAAACTGCACAGAGAGCTCGACGTTTCTTCCTTCGACGGACTTGGTGAAGCAGTACACCCCTTCACCGTCATCCTCCGGAGGGGGCGTCCACCCGTTCTTGAGCGCGATGTCTCGGTAGAAGGGCAGCACGTCGGCTCGCGGGCCCGAGGACCGGTAAGTCTGCCAGACGGTCGTGATCCGATCGTCCTCATCGCAAGAGCTGTCGCGTCCCTCCTGCGGTGTCGCGCTTGCCGGACGAACATCGAGGATGCCGAGAGAGTCGACGAGCCGGTCATCGTCGGCATCGCAACCGTAGTTCAGCACGAAGAAAGCGACGGGAACGAGCAGAGCACCGCCCCACACAGCAGCGGCCACGAGCACCGCGATCGTCGAGCGCTTCATAAGAACCCCTAACCCTTCGTCCCACCCCGCGCGTTACATGCCGGAGTTCACCGGAGCGCTTGGCTCAGACCGAATCGGGAGAGGACTCGATCGACTTCCTCCTCATCGGCGCCTTCGATGTCGATGACGTCGTCCACGTGCAGATCAAGGTGTGCGAATCGGGGCGCCAGTTCAGCCAGCGTGGCCAGCGGATCACCCTCACAGTCCGCCTGATCGATCGTCAGGTTCCCGATGGACAGCTGTTCAAGCTGAGGAAGGACTGAGGAATCTGCAAGGGCTGAAAATAGCTCATATGAGGTGGCGTTGAAATCAGCCTGGCTGAGGTCCAGTTCTTTAAGATTGGGGAACTGAAAGGCGTCAAGCTCGTCGAGTTGATCGAGCGAGCAGGGGCAGCCAAAAATGTCACTGGTGAACTGCCAGGAGCCGTCCTCTCGCAGCCCATCCAGTCCCAGTCGCCGTTCCACTTCCTCATAGACTGCGGCCAGTTGGGCCTGGTCCCCGTCCCCGCTCTCACAGCGATGCTCCAGCCGGATTGCCTCGCCCCGCAGGTCGCCCGCCCCGATCAGCAGGTCCGCGTAGGCGAGCCATGCTTCCCAGTCATCCGTCTCCGGAACCGCGATATCGAAAAAGTGCACGTCATTCTCCAGGTCTTGGCGGTCTTGGCGGTCTGGGCGGGCCGTCGTCAACGACACCGTACTTGAGGCCTCCGACATGTGGTTCCCATCCCCAGCGCAAAGCTCATTAGACGGATGCGTGGTTCTACCTCCTCGCCCCGCTCATGACCGGGCACATTCGGTTTCGCTTTTGATTCGTCGGCGCGAAGTACAGAGATATGCAAGGCAGGTAAGACGGCAGACCGTCGGACTGACTTTCGCCCCTACCCCAGTTCTCATAAAAAGACGTTTTTGATTCGCTGTGGCAGGCGCGGGGAGAAGTAGCGGACATAGGGATGGATGGCTGCTTCCATGTCCTGGGCCCAGCGCCGGGGGTGGTCGCGGCGAAGCCCTTTCATGAAGACGCGGCCGGCATTCGCATCGAGGATGACCGCGACCGAAGAGTTCAGACCTCCTGACGCCGTCCTGGCCGCTGTCACAGGTCCGATCCACTTTTCGACGGCTGCTCGTGTCCGTGCCGGAAGGTCAGGCCAGTTGGCGCGTGGAAGCGCCATCGCACTCCAGTCATTGCTCCGTGCAGGACAGCCGCGCCATGCACCGTGGTGGGAGAGCCGATAACCTCGGCGAACGCCCTCAAGAACGGTTCGCAAATGGTTCGCGATCATTGACCTACGGCTGCATTCGGCTGCTGTCAGTGGCCCGGCGAGCAAAAGACCTGCGGCGAGAAGCCACAGGTCAGATGATGTTTGCGCTGGTTGGGAGAAGTGAAAGGACCTCCTGAAGGCCACCGGCGTCCGGGAGGCCCATGTGCATGACAAACGCTGCTGATCGAGATGGGCGTCCACGTCCGCACAATGCAGGAGATCCTCGGTCACTCGGACATCAGGGTTACGCAGCGTTACACGCATGTGGCCTCACCGATGGCCGAGGACGGGATGCGCCGCATGGGCCAGGCCCTCTGGAGCTGAGCTCCGTGAAAGCCCGCTGAACCACCTCGGTGGGAACTGCAACCAGAACTGCAACCGGCATGACGAAGGCGCCCACCCGATTCCAGGTGAACGCCCTGGTCACACTATGAGCCGCCTTGGGGAATCGAACCCCAGGCCCCTTCGTTACGAGTTAGAACACGATGGTCCAGGACCGTCCACAGCCGTCTTCCGGGCCTGGTCGGACAGGCTCGGTGAGGTCTCTCAGTCCATGGTCGTCCAAGACCATCCAGACCTGTGGTTAGCATCCGCGTTAGCAAGATCACACAGATGATGTTGGATCAGTTTTGAGGCTGAGCGTTCTTCACCCGGTCGCGTACCACCACAACGCCCAGCCAGCGGTCATGGAGAACCCGGCCTTCGGGATCGAAGAGCATCCATAACCCGCCCGCGAGGAGACACCACAGCCCGACGTCGGGAACGAAGGCGAGGAGGGGGAAGACCAGCGTGCGAAGCGCGGCCCTGCCCGCGCCCAGCCGTCCACCCGTCCGCGCGACGACGACCCGGACACCCAGCAGCCGCTTGCCCAGCGTCCGCCCCCACAGAGCGTGCTGCACCCAGAAGTAAAGGAACAGCCCACCCAGGATGGTCACTCCCACGGGCTTCACGCTGCTCCGGAACACGTACGCGTCGGCCCACTCCAGAAGTCCGGCTCCCATCCGAACCTCGATGTCGATGTCGATCAAGAGCCAGGCCACCCCCACGACAGCGCTGAAGACCGCAACCACGATCAAATAGTCGACCAGGGCCGCCACCGGCCGACGCCACATCATCTCGGCCTGTGACGCGCCCGGCTCGTCCGCAGCGGCGGACCGCATCGCCCGCGACGCGGCGAACACCAGCGCCGCGGCCACCAGGAGACACAGCTGGGTGATCCCCCACCCACCGGCCGCCCCTCTGAACCAGCCGGCGCTGAACAGCGGGATCGTCTCATCGCAACTTCTCCGATAGCTGTACAACGAGGCGAGCGGTTCGATGACCGCGATCAGGACGAGGAGCCCCGCCACCCGCCGGCCCGTCACTCCGGGGTCCCCGCGGCCGAGACACGCGAGGAGGCCGAGCAGGACCACGAGGGCCGCAACCGCCCAGTCCTCCGTGATCTCCATGACCGCTTCGAGATCACGGCGCAGCGGGGCGAGCGGTGACAGCGTCGATTCACCGCTGTACCGGCATACGAGCTCGTAGATATTGCCGGAGGTCGTCGGGGTGGGCTCCTCAAGATCGAATCGCTCACGCCGCGGCCCCCAGGTCGGCAAGGCGGCGACGGCCGCAGCCGCCACCCATACCGACAGCGCTGACCGTGACAACCGGGGGAACTGCGGCACGATGATCCTTTCGCGCTGGGAGCGACACCCTACGATGCCCCGGCACGCAGCACAGACACGACGGCCGGGTCGGGCACCGCACCACACATCGGAGAAGGATCAGAGCCGGTTTCCCACCGAGCTACGATGCGGCTTTTCGGTCAGCGCTTGCCGTGCAGGATCTTCATAGCCTGCAGCACGTCCGTGACGACATGGTCCGCCTCGTGTTCCTGGCCGGGCCACGTCCCCCGGTCGCCCCAGACCGTACGGAGGCCGGCCGCCCGTCCCCCGCCGATGTCGGCGACCAGGTGGTCACCGACCATCCATCCCCCGTCGGCAAGAGCCATGCCACACCGCTGAGCGGCGATCTCGAACAGCCCGGTGTCGGGCTTGCGAATGCCTTCGAGCCCCGAGAGCGCGTAGGCGTCCACAGCCTCGGCCAGTCCCGTGCGCTGGATCTTGCCGAGCCGGTTGTCCGCCGTCCCGTTGGTGATGATCCCGACCTTCCAGCCCGACGTGCGTAGCCGGGACAGGCCGTTCATCACCTCGGGTCGGCAGTGAACGAGGTGCGGCATACGCCGACGGTAGCGGCTCCATAGCTCGTCGACCGGCTCTGCCAGATCGAAGTGATCGCGCGCCTTGGTGAAAAAGACCTCACGATGCGGGTAGCCGGCACGGTCAAGAGCGGTCAGCCAGCCAATCGCCTCGCGCCCCAGGCCATACTCGCCGGCGAACCCCCCAGCCCACGCCTGGAATGCCTCGTCCAGGTTGATGAGGGTGTTGTCCAGGTCGAAGAGTGCGAGCCGTTGCACGGCGCCCCCCTACGAGGGTGCGTCAACTTGAGACACCCGCATTAGGAGAGCGATCACTCATCCGGCAAGGCACTTGCTCTGACCTGCGGTAATCTCTCGATCAACAATCACCCGGAACATGATCGTTCCATGACCTCTCCAGGGTCGGCGGTCGCTCGCAGCCAGCCCGATCACTCCTTCTTGGAATCCGTGGCCGTGGAATCGCTTTGAGGGGAAGCACTTCGAAGCTCCTCGATCAGCGGCCAAAACGGGCTGTCCTCGTCAATCTCGATGCGCTGATCCTTGTCGATGATCTTCGCGTTCGATGTGTCGTCTTCCCCGGCCGGCGTGGTGACTGATCGCCTCGCCTTCTCCAGATCGTCGCGGTTGGCCATATGGACTCCGACTGTGAGCACCAAAGCGACGCTCAGAACGAACATCAGCCAGTAGCACCATGCCCGTCCAGGCCCGAATCTCAGCGGATCCTTCTTGATCACCTGTCTCCTCCGACATGTCACGGGCCGGGCCGGTCACAACTTGCTGTTCTCCCAGTGCGGGGTATGCGATTCGATGTCCTCCGGCACGCGAATCCGCCCGTTCAAGAGAACAAGTGACGTGATCTCGGTGCTCTCGTGGAAGCGCAGGTAGCCGACGAAGGATTCGACACCGCCGGCATGTGCGTCGACCGAGCACCGGCCGAGCCAGTCCAGCAGTGTCCGGAGCCGGTAGAAGTCGTCGGGATGGAGTTCTTGGCGTACCGTCAGCGCCCAGCCGTCCGATCGCTCTCGCGCGACCAAGTCGGCAACGAGCGCGCCCCCCACCCGCCAGGCAGCGCCGCGCTGCGCGAACACGGGCTCCGCTTCCGCGTCCTCCCACTCGCAATCGGGGTCGTTGGGATCACCGAGTGGATAGGTTTCCACGTATCTGTCAGTGCCGATTGGCAGTCGCTCAGGTCGTGGCCCTTGCCCCACATGCCACCGCAGCTCGGCGAGCTCGTCGTCGGTCACGTCAGCACGGATGTCCACCGACAGCACGAGTTCGTAGATATCCGCCATCGGCATACCGTACCGTCGTGACGCCCTGAGAGATCATTCTGTGAGAAGTTCCTACAGGACGTGACCGTCGCGGTCGGCCAGTGGTCTCTGGTCTTCGGCACAACCTACGACGGAGCTGGGCAGAGATCCGCACCGCGGCCGGCCGGGGCGGGATGGTCGGCGGTTCGGCCCATCAGATAGCGCACTGCGGTCTGAGCCGACAGACGCGCCTTCCGACGTCGCAAGAGCCGCCAGCCCATTCCTGCGCTTGAGCGAGATCGTCCAGAACACGAGCAGCGGGGGCGTCGCTGTCACCTCAACCTAGGTAAACCGGCAGCAAGGCGAACGACGCCGGACCTTGCCGAGCTGGTTGTCCGCGATCCCGTTGGTGATAATCCCGGCTCGCAGACCCTCGGACCACAGCTGCGACAGTCCGCCCAGGGCCTCGCGGCGGCACTCGACGAGGTGATCCATCCGTCGCGACAGCCGAGCACGGGAGGCTCCATAACTACCCACCTCACGAGGAGCATCTGAGCCTGAGGCGCCCGCTCCAGGAGAGCACGGTCTACAAAAAGCCACATGGTTTATGTATTGCAAACAAAGGAATATTTCCTCTTATTTCTGCCTATGAACTAAGCGATCTACCTTATTGTGCGAGCAAGTTGGCGGAAGCGAGATGGATTGCATTGCATTCATACGTTAAATTGCGGATACATCCGAATCTGAGACCATTCCCCGAGATCACGTCGGCAGAGAGGGTCACGACCGGGGAAAACCATTTCGGATTCACTCGAAGGGCGCGTGCTATGGCGGTATATGTCTATCGGTGCCCGTGCTGCTCTGAAATTGAGATCACCTTTCCGATCGGCACCGCACCCGCTGCGGTGCCGTGCCCAGACTGCGGCGCGGCCTCGGTTCGGGCGTTCTCAGCGCCGATGCTCGCGCGTACTCCGGCCGCCATGTCCCCCCGGTTGCAGCGCGCGGAGCGCAGCGCCTTCGAGCCCGAAGTCGTCACGTCCCTGCCGCAGCGCCGTACCGGAGGTGCGACGGTCGCCCATCCCGCTACCAGCCGCCTGCCGCGGCCGTAACCGTCTCGCAGCGCCGAAAGGAATCCAGCCGTGCCAGAGTTGATTTTCCCGCTCGACTCGAAGAGGAAGTTCACCGACCAGGTCAAGATCGGTCACAACCGTTGGCACCCCGCGATCCCGCCTGTGGCATGGGTCAAACCCGGCGACAGCTTCCGGGTCCACTGCCGGGAGTGGTTCGACGGTGCGATCCACAACGACGACTCCGCCGAGGACATCCGTGACGCCCCGTTGACGACGGTGCACGCGCTCAGCGGCCCGTTCGCGGTCGAGGGGGCCGAGCCGGGCGACCTGCTGGTCGTGGACATCCTCGACCTGGGGCCCATCCCCCAGGAGGACAGCGGCCCGCTGGCCGGTCAGGGCTGGGGTTACACCGGGATCTTCCCCACCAAGAACGGCGGCGGGTTCCTCACCGAGCAGTTCCCCGACGCCTACAAGGCGATCTGGGACTTCTCCGGCCAGACTGCCACATCACGTCATATCCCAGCGGTGTCGTTCACCGGCATCACCCACCCCGGGCTCATGGGCACCGCGCCGTCGGCGGCGCTGCTGTCGAAATGGAACGCGAGGGAATCGGCGCTGATAGCCACGGACCCGCAGAGAGTGCCGCCGCTGGCCCTGCCTCCCGAGCCCCGGGACGCCGTTCTCGGCTCTGTCTCCCCATCCGAGTTCGACCGGATCGCGGCCGAGGCGGCCCGCACCGCGCCGCCGCGAGAGAACGGCGGCAACCAGGACATCAAGAACCTCACCCGGGGCTCCCGCGTGTTCTACCCGGTGTACGTACCCGGCGCGAACCTGTCGGTCGGCGACCTGCACTTCTCGCAGGGCGACGGCGAGATCACCTTTTGCGGTGCCATCGAGATGGGCGGCTTCATCGACCTGCGGGTCGAAGTCATCAAGGATGGTATGCAAACGTACCGCGTCGGCGAGAACGCCATCTTCATGCCGGGCCGCACCGGCCCTCAGTACAGTGAGTGGCTCGCCTTCTCCGGGGTGTCCGTCACCCTGGACGGCGAGCAGCGCTATCTTGACTCGCAACTGGCCTACCAGCGTGCCTGCCTGCACGCGATCGACTACCTGACGGCGTTCGGCTACAGCCCCGAGCAGGCATATCTACTGCTCGGCGCCGCGCCGATCGAGGGCCGGCTGTCGGGGGTGGTGGACATCCCCAACTCCTGCGCCACCATCTACCTTCCAACCGCGATCTTCGACTTCGACATCCGTCCCGGCGCCTCCGGTCCGCTCCGCGTGCCACAGGGCACCAGCGCACCGCACGCCGGCTTCGACTGAGAACCGCTGCCCGCCCTGTTGGCCCTCAGGACGTAGGAGCAGGCATTTATGCAGCTCAACGGCTTAGGTAACCGCGGACCCGTGGGAACCGCGGGAACACCGGGAGTGCGGACGCACGGGCCTCGGCGCCAGGTGCGGCGATCCGCGCGCCCGCGCCTCACACCCCGTTCACTGCCCGTCGATGCGGGCCGTCACGCTCCCGATCCGGTTCCTCCCGTTGGGCGAGTACACGGTTATCCCCTCGCTGTGGAGGTTGACGAACGAGCTGTCGTCCCTGTCGTTCGCGTAGATGTTCTCCGTGTACACGACGCCGTCCTTGGCACTGTCCGTCCCGCCCCGGGATACCTGGATCCCGAACCTGGGGAAGCTGATCCATCCGTCTTCGGTGCTCCTTCCCTGCACCCATCGGGTGTTCACCCCGGTGAGGTCGGCCTTCTCGGCGAACACGGTTCCCCATGCTCCGCTTCCATGGCGCACGTTCAGCCCCTCCTTGGGGAAGCTGATCCATCCGTCATCGGTGCTTCTTCCTTGCACCCATTCGGTGTTCACCCCGGTGAGGTCGGCCTTTCCGGCGAACACCGTCCCCCGTTCCTGGGAGCCGAACGCGCTCCATACGTTCACCGCGCCCTGGGAGAAGGTGATGGTTCCGTCACTGCCGTTCGCCCCTTGCACCCATGGGGTGGTGACACCGGTGGTGACGGTGAGGGTTTCCAGAACGGGATTGCGCACCTGAACGGTCGTGGTGAGGAAGTGCTCCCGCCCGGGCGTGCTGCGGGACGTGGCGGCGAGGGTGTAGGTGGTGGCCCGCCCCGGGGCCGCGGCCGGTGACCAGGAGCGCGCCCCCTGGGGGACGGTCTCCTGCCCACCCGGGAACAGGATCCTGTACTCGAAGTCGTCGGACCCCTCCCAGCTCAGCGTGATCGTTGTTCCGGCGTCCACCATGGCGTTGTCCGGGCGGAAGTCGCGCGGCGCCGGAATCTCCTTCGGAGCGGTCTTCACCAGCGCCACCGCCGCGAAGCCGTCGGTCAGGCGCCCGGTCCTGGTTCTGCCGGTGTGCTCGGTCACCCTCAGCACGGCCAGCCCGGCGGCAGCGGTGACGGTGACGTTCTCCAGCGTCAGCACCAGGTGGTCACCGGAGACGAAAGAGGCTTTGCCGCCGGAGGCGGTGACCTGAAAGGAGTTGGAACCCCCTGACCCCGGCTGGACGTTCACCGGCGACCGGGCGCCCGACCGCGTGCCGTACTCACCCCTGGGACTGATCGTGCTGAAGTCCGAGGTGAGATCACCGGCGCCGTTACCGACGGGCACCTCCACCGTGATCGTGGACCAGTACGCCGCCTGCGGCCCGGTGTTGGTGACGAGCAGATACACCGTCCCCGTGGACGGGGACCGCCCGGATGCCGACGCCTCCAGGGGCGCCGGGTCGGTGAGGACGGTGTAGGTCAGCATGGTCATGGTCACGACTCCTTCTCGTGGAGGACGGCGCGGGCCGGCGACCCGCCCACTGCGAGAGGACCGGGCCGGGCAGGACAGGCGGCGAGACGGGTGAGGTACCCGGAACCCGCCGCCTGTGACGCGCCGCAGAAGATCACTCCCTCGATCCAAACGTCCGCATTGGAGCGTGACAAGATCACTCAAGGAGGACATAAAAGGGCGAATCAGCGAGGTTCTCAGCGTCTTGACAGGCATCGGGACCATGCCTCACCGGCCGCTCCGCGAATGCCCGCCATCCCGCCGGGCCCCTTACCCGGAGCCACGACAGGCGGCACACCGCACGGGCCGAAAGACGTGGCAAGGCGAGCTCGAAGACGCCCTACGTCGAATCAACCGAACCTCGACACCCTGTCCTCTGGACGGCGATCCCGAATCGGCCCGCAAGGTGGTGAACATCCAGGCGACAGAGGATCACCTCAGCACGATGTCCACCCCGTGCTCCTCGAAGATGGCACGGATGACATCGAAGTAGGTCGAGTTGGCACCCGCTCCCTCGAATGAGAAGGCGAGAGATTTCCGAGCAATGTGCGAACGGTGCCAGACCAGCGTGAAAGGCGCCTCCGCTCCGAAGTGCCCACACAGACAGTCGCTCAGCGCGTCGAGATTCCAACCGAAGTAACCACCCGGCCCGTTGACCGCTTCCCCGATCGCCAGGTAGAAGCTCGCCTTGTCGGTGACGTGCGTTCCGTCGAGATCGTAGGTGCGTCCCGATGGGTGATCGGGGTGTCCTGTCCGCCAGCGGCTGTTGTGGCGGACGATGGTCAGCCATTCTTCTCTGTCTGTCCCCGCGTAGCCGGCCCACTGGTTGATCCGGTCGGGCCTGGCCGTACGCCAACGCTCCCAGACATGCCGTGCACGAGCGGAGGGAGTGTCCTCCCCCCAGCGGGCGACCAGGTCCACCCGTTCACGACCGAGCGGTGAGGGCCGCCAGTCGATGATCTCGCCCATCCAGAACTCCGCGAGCGGACTCCCTGCCATATCGAGCATCCGGAGCGCCTCCAGCCCCAGCGGGTTCCTCTGGCGGTAGCGCTTGGATCCGCTGAGGTAGTCACGCATCCGCTGGGAGGGGAGGCAGCCCAGGATTTCGACGGTCACATGTTCGTCGTCCTCCGGCGCCTCGACGAAGACGCCTTCGGCATCAAGGCAGGAGCCACAGATTTGCTCGTCTGCGTCAATCAGGAGGAATTTCGGCTGGACATCATCCACGTGTCTCACGCTCACCGGTAATCGGATGACATTGCTGTCACCGAAGATCAGAAAAGCCCCGAACGATAATCGCTCGGGGCGTTTGTGCTGCTCAGCTGCTGTGGTCAGGGGCGGGGTCGAACCGCCGACCTTCCGCTTTTCAGTCCATGTTGTCGCTGGCGCTGACGCCCCCCGGGCGTGAAAATCGGGAGTGGTTGCCCGCCGACGTCGTGTTCCGCCTGGTGCCGGTTCGAGGCCGTTTTTCAGTCTGACGCGGGAGCCGCTTGAGGGGCCCCCGACTGTCGCTTCGAGCACGTGAGCCCGGCTCTCCACTTTCCCCGCCGGCTCCCCGGGCAACCACCCATCCCCCACCCACCCCCGGGAGCCGTGAAGAGGCGAACCATGGAGGACACCACCTGCGAACCGCTCGAACTCATCGACCGCGTCGCCGCCATCGACATCGCCAAGACAGGGCTGGTGGTATGCGTGCGGGTCCCGCACGAGGAGCGGCCCGGCCGACGCCGCCAGGAAGTCCGCGAGTACTCCACTTTGATGTCCTCGCTGCTGGACCTGGCCGACTGGCTGCGCTGCCAGGACATCACTCTGGTCGCGATGGAGGCAACCTCGGAATACTGGAAGCCCGTCTACTACCTGCTGGAAGCCGAGGGCTTCACCTGCTGGCTGCTGAACGCCAAGCACGTCAAGAACGTCCCTGGCCGCCCGAAGACCGACAAGCTGGACGCGGTCTGGCTGGCCAAGGTCGTCGAGCGCGGCATGTGCCGTCCCAGCCTGGTGCACCCCAAGCCGATCCGACAACTGCGGGACTTGACCCGCTATCGGCGGACGTTGGTGCGTGAGCGTACCCGCGAGAAGCAGCGCGTGGAAAAGCTCCTGGAGGACGCGCAGATCAAGCTGTCCAGCGTGATCAGTGACGTCTTCGGGGTATCCGGCCGGCAGATGCTCGCCGCGCTGATCAACGGGGAACGCAACCCCCGGGTGCTGGCGCAGATGGCGCGCGGTGCCATGCGTGCCAAGATCAGCGTCCTGGAGGAGGCCCTGAGGGGGCATTTCACCGACGAGCACGCTTTCTTGTGCCAGATGATGGTCGAGCGTATCGACGACCTCACCGCGAAGGTCGAGCAGGTCTCCGGCCGGATCTCCGATCGGATCGCCCCGTATGCCGCCGCGGTGATGCAGCTGGATGAGATCACCGGGGTGGGCACCATCGCCGCCCAAGAGATCATCGCCGAGATCGGGGTGGACATGAGCCGTTTCCCCACCGCGGCTCACTTGGTGTCCTGGGCCAAGTTCGCGCCCATCGACAAGAACTCCGCCCGGCGCAAGAAGGGCGGCTCCACGGGGAAGGGCAATCCGTGGATCGCCGCCACCGTCGGGGAGATCGTGGCTACCACCTCCCGCTCCAACACCTTCCTCGGCGAGCGCTACCGGCGCCTCGCCCGCCGGAGGGGCCGAAAACGCGCCATCGTCGCCATCGGCAACTCCGTACTGACCATCATCTGGCACCTGCTATCCGATCCAGAGGCCCGCTTCACCGACCTTGGCCCTGACTTCTACCAATCCCGCCTGGCCACCCAGCGCCGTGAACGTGACCTGGTCCGCCAGCTCGAACACCTCACCGGCCAAAAAGTCACCCTGCAACCAGCCGCCTGACCCCACACTGCTCCGCACAACCAGTTCCGAAATCACCGGTCAAGGTTCGCTGCCGCCTGCCCACTAACGGACCGATTTTCGAGCCAGGCGGACCAATCACCCTGGTCGGGTAGCGGAGACCGTGGTCAGAGGGTCGTGGACGGTAGCCGAAGTGAGCCCGTGTGCGGGGACGTTGCTGTCAGCACTGCTGTCACCCTGTCGTCCCATGAGCTACGCATAAAGCCAAGAACCCTCCTGGACTGGTTAGTCCGGCTCGATAACCCATACATCGATCGTCGCCCCTGGGACCTCGCCAGCCCTCGGAAGGCGCTTGACAGCCGCGATGCGGTCGACTCTGTCATCGGCGGGCTGCGGTGTCCCCCGCCATGCCCTTATGCCGAAGACGCCTTCCATCGCATCAAGTGTGGGCTTGATGAGGTTATCCAGATCCCAGACCTCGTTCGCATTACGGGCCGTGGCAAGCCGGAACTCCAAACGAACAGCGAAACGCGCGTCCTGAGGCTGCACTCCGCTCGCAGCGATGGCCGATCGAACGGCATCTTTCCAAGGCTTTTCGTGGGCTGTAGCGAAGGTAGCAGGCCGACCGGTCACCTGAATCGTCACAACATGGCGATCCGTCATGCGCTCTAGGATCGCACGTCGCCTGCGCGGCCGAGATGACTCGAACCGCCTTCTTATCCGTAGCAAGGTCAAGGACGTCCACAGCCGTCCACCGCTGGCACAAACGCCTGCTCAGAGGCGGTATCTGGCGTCGGAGATTCCAGCGATGTCCATGGTCGTCCAGGGCTGTTGTTAGCACCGGCGTTAGCAAGATCTATGGATCGGCGAGTTTCCGTCTACGGCTCTCCGCACAAGATCTCAATTGCCTGAATCACGTCAGTGACGACGTGATCCGCGCTGTGCTCATGGCCGGGCCAGGTGCTGCGATCGACCCAGATCATCTGCAGTCCGGCCACGCGACCGCCAGCTACGTCAGCGGTGAGGTGGTCACCGATCACCCATCTGCCGTCGACAACGCTCATGCCACACCGCTTGGCAGCGATCTCGAATAGTCCAACCTTGGGCTTGCGGACGCCCTCGATGTCAGAGAGCGCGTAGGCGTCTACGGCCTCGGCCAACCCTGTCTGCTGGATCTTCCCAAGCTGATTGTCGGCCGTCCCATTCGTGACGACCGCGATGCGCCACCCTGACGCCCGCAGCCGGGCCAGGCCGTCCAGCACCTCGGGCCGACAGTGCACGAGGTGCGGCATCCGCCTCCGGTAGCGGCTCCACAGCACTTCGACCGGCTCCGACAGCATGAAGCGGTCGCGGACCTTGGCGAAGAACACCTCACGATGTGGATAACCGGCCTGGTCGAGTTCGAGTAGCCAGCCGATCGCCTCCCCGCTGAGCCGGTGTTCGTTGGCGAACTCCCTTGCCCAGCGCCGGAATGCCCCGTCAAGGTCGATGAGGGTGTTGTCCAGGTCGAAGAGTGCAAGCCGCTGCATATCGATCCTTACTTCGGATCCTTGCACAGTCCGGCCCGTCTCGGCCGGTGCCTGATCAGCGGGTCACTGCCAGGACCCGGCCGCGATGACCGCCCGTCGGTCCCGACCCGGAGCGATGTCTTCCATTCGCTGGCCGCTCAGGCGCTTTCAGAGGCTCTCAGCGCCGCTGATTCTTTCGGCGGCTCGCCCAGACGACGAAGCGGCCCGCTCCCCTCGGAGGGCGGGCCGCCTTGAAGTAGCGGCGGTCACGCGCGGCGGCGCAGGTAGCGGGCGCGGCGGCCGGCGTCGTGGAAGCCGAGCCGCTGGTACAGGGAGGCGGCCGGGTTGTTGTCGTTGACGCAGAGCCACGCCTCCCGGGCACCGTCGGCGGCCAGCGACCGCAGCGCCCTTGCCACCAGGTGGGCTCCGACCCGCTGGCCCCGCCAGGCGGGGACCACGCCCACCTGGTCGATCCAGTTGTCGATGATGTTGAAGAAGCCGACCGCCGTGCCGTCGGGACCGCGCGCGATCAGGGACAGGTCCGGCCGGTACCCGTCGTCCTCCCGCAGCCCATCCAGCCATTCCTCGGCCACCGGCTCGACGAAGCCGGGCCGGTCCGCGAAGGACGCCCGGTAGGCCGCGAACAGCTCGGAATCGAGTGTCACCGGCTCGGTGGTCACGCCGTCGGGATGGGCGACCTCCGGGAGGGCGGTGAGGTCGTGGCGCAGCACCCACTCGACGAAGGTCCGCTCGAAGCCGCGCGCCGTAAATAGGGCGTCCGCGCCAGGATTCCACGACTCGGTGGTCAGCAGCAGACCGGCGTCGCCGGCCTGCTCGTCTGCCCAGCTCAGCAGCCGGCTACCGACGCCCCGCCCCCGCCAGGCCGGATTCACCAGGCCGGTGCTGGTAGCCGGCTGCCCGGCGGTGCCGACGCTCACGGCCGCGACCAGGCCGCCCTCGTGCCAGGCGCCGAGGGTACGGGACTGGAGCAGCCGGGCTCGCAGCAGCGGAGAGCTAGTGAACAGCGGGAGGCCACCGTCGACGGCCAGGCACGCCTCGGCCAGTTCAGCCAGTGCCGCGAGGTGTTCCTCGCCGAACTCTTTCCAGGTCAGCGCGTCCATGCCCAGGTCCACCATGATCCTTTATTCTTTCACTGTCGCTGATCGCCCGACGGCCGGCCGTGGCGGCTGACGCCGGGCCGGCGCGGCGGTGCCGATGGGCAGTAAGTAGGCATCCCCGCCGGTGTCGCTGTCAACGCGGTTTCAGTCCCTCCGCGCGGCCCTTGAAGCGTCGGGGCGGGCGGTGTGTCAGGCGTTCGCCACCGTGATGCGCACCTTCGGCGTGCCGGAGGAGGTGCTGACCGACATTTGTCAGGTCTCATGATCTGCGTGACAGATCGTGCTCAGGACCTGTGTGACACTTCGCCGAGTGCTGGCGGAGTTGAGCGTGGTCGAGCAGCGGTACCAAGCCGTGCTGCAAGTGTCATCCGGGGCGAGCGTCACCGAGGTCGCCCGAAGGTTCGGAGTCTCCCGTCAAACGGTGCACAGATGGCTGGGCCGCTACCGCGATGCGGGCCTGGACGGGCTGTCGGACCGCTCATCGCGCCCGCACACCTCCCCGACCCGGATCCCGGCCGCGATGGAGGCGTTGATCTGCGAGCTGCGGCGCAACCACCCCCGCTGGGGCGCCCGCCGTCTGGTGTGGGAGCTGACCCGCCGCACCTGCCCCGGACCGGTGCCGTCCCGGGCGACGGTGCACCGGGTGCTCATCCGCCATGGCCTGGTGCAGCCCGTCCCCAGAGGCCGGCGGCGCGAGGACTACAAGCGCTGGCAGCGCTCGGAGCCGATGCAGCTGTGGCAGATGGACATCGTCGGCGGGATCATGCTGGCCGACGGCACCGAATGCAAGATCGTCACCGGGGTGGACGACCATTCCCGCTACTGCGTGGCCGCCACCGTGGTGGCCCGCCCCACCGGCCGGGCCGTGTGCCTGGCCCTGGCCGACGCATTGCGCCGCCACGGGATCCCCGATGAACTGCTGACCGACAACGGCAAGCAGTTCACCGCCCGCTTCGGCCGAGGCGGAGAGGTTTTGTTCGACCGGATCTGCCGCGAGAACGGCATCACCCACCGGCTGACCCGCCCATACTCGCCCACCACCACCGGCAAGATCGAGCGCTTCCAGTGCGCCACGAGGCGCATGGTCGTATCCCTGGATCATCCAGGAGGAACTCGAAGGGAGGTTCCTGGGTCTGATGGCTTACCCAACGCCGAAAGGCTGATGGGGACAAGAGCATGCCAGGAAACCAGAGACCGGGCTCAGCGTCAGGGACGGTGCTCTGGGGGACCCGTGTGACATGGCGAAAGCTGGATTGCCTGAATCCCAGTCTCCAGAAGATGGAAGTTCACATCCACCGGAAAGGCGACTGAAACCGGTGCCGGCCCTGCGACGTGGGTTGAAGAACGAATTCGCAACCTTCGGGGCCAGGAGCGACGCCCAGTGAGGGTGTTGAAGGAGACGAACGGGACGCCTAAATCACGCTGATACGTACGACCGTGACGAACGTGGGATCGCCTACAGGGCGCGAGCCCCATGGCGACGGAGGCCTCGTAGTAGTCGCCGGAGTCACGACCGGCCGAGGAGGACGGGAAAGCCGTCCGCAGGGCGAAGGGGGCCAGGTGATCGGGACACCGAGAGTCGGGAGGTATGCGTAATGCAGAGCGCCGAAACGGTGCTGGGTGTCCTGCGTGAGCGCGGCAGGCGCGGCCTGCCGCTGGAAGAGTTGTATCGGCAGATGTTCAACCCGCAGTTGTATCTGCTGGCCTACGGCCGCATCTACGCCAACAAGGGCGCGATGACGCCGGGGGTCACGCGGGAGACCGCGGACGGCATGTCGATGAAGAAGATCGACCGGATCGTCACCGCGATGCGCCACGAGCGCTACCGGTTTCGTCCGGTCCGGCGGACGTACATCCCGAAGAAGAACGGGAAGACGCGCCCGCTGGGCATGCCGACCTGGTCGGACAAGCTCGTCGGCGAAGTGGTCCGCCTCCTGCTGGAGGCCTACTACGAGCCGACGTTCTCCGACCGGTCCCACGGTTTCCGGCCCGGTCGAGGCTGCCACACCGCGCTGCGGGAAGTGGCCAACACCTGGACCGGAACCACGTGGTTCGTCGAAGGGGACATCTCCGATTGCTTCGGATCGCTCGATCATCAGGTGATGGTCGGGATCCTGGCCGAGAAGATCCACGACAACCGGTTCCTGCGGCTGTTGCGCAACATGCTGACAGCCGGATATCTGGAGGACTGGACCTGGAACGCGACGCTCAGCGGAGTCCCGCAGGGCGGCATCGCGTCCCCGATCTTGTCGAACATCTACCTGCATAAGTTGGACGTCTTCATCGAGAAGACTCTGATCCCCGAGTTCACTCGGGGAAAGCTCCGGGCACGCAACCCGGAGTACCGGGCAGTGGAGGGAGCGATCGTCAGAGCCCGCCGCAAGGGCGACCGCACGCAAGTGCGGGACCTCTACCGGCGGCTGCACGGCCTCCCCAGCCAGGACCCCCGTGATCCCGGCTACCGGAGACTGAGGTACTGCCGATACGCCGACGACACCCTGCTCGGGTTCGCCGGACCCAAGGCCGAAGCCGAACAGATCAAGCAGCGTCTGACGGAGTTCCTGCGTGACAACCTTAAGCTGGAGCTCTCGCCGGACAAGACACTGATCACCCATGCCCGCACCCAGCGGGCCAGGTTCCTTGGCTATGAGATCGCCGTCGCGAGCAGCGCGACCAGGACACGAAGACCATCCAAGAGCGACGGGCGCAACCGCCGATCGCTCAACGGGACGGTCGTCCTGCACGTTCCCGCTTCGGTGGTCAAGGCCAAGTCCGCCCCGTACTTGTCACGCGGAAAACCCGCATGCCGGAACCCGATGGTCAACGAGAGCGACTACAACATCGTCGCCAGATTCGGGGCCGAGTACCGGGGCATCGTCCAGTACTACCTGCTCGCCAGTGACGTCTTCCGACTGCACCGGCTGCGCTGGGTCATGGAAACCTCCATGCTCCACACCCTGGCCAGAAAGCACCGCTCGACGGTGACGAAGACCGCCGCCCGTCACAAAGTGAAGGTCGAGACACCGCACGGGCTGCGCACACGGTTCGAGGCCAAGATCGAGCGCGAGGGCAGGAAACCGCTGGTCGCCTGGTTCGGCGGCATCCCCCTGAAGCGGCAGAAGAACGCGGTCCTCACCGACCGCCAACACACCGGCCCCGTCTATCCCAACCGGCAGCTGGTCACCCGGCTGCTGAAAGGACGATGCGAGCTCTGCGAGCGAACGGACGACATCCAAGTGCACCACGTCCGCCAGCTCACCGACCTCGAACGGACCGGACAGCCGCAGCCCGCCTGGGCTACGGTCATGGCCAAGATCCGCAGAAAGACCCTCGTCATCTGCGGGAACTGCCACGACCTGATCCACGGGTACTCTGCATCACCGCTCACGCAGTAGATCGCTGGAGAGCCGGGTACTCGGAAACGGGTCCGCCCGGTTCGGAGGGAGGCCGAACGGAAAAGGACCAGCCCTACGGGCTGGCACCTCGCCGTTCGGCCGACCCTACCCAGACCCTGCGGCGCGAACTGCTCGATGAGCACGGCCCGTTCGACAGCGTCGAGCACGCCCAGCAGGTCCTGGACGCCTTCGTCGCCGACTACAACACCCACCGCCCCCACCAGGGGTTGGACATGGCCCGTCCCGCCGACCGCTTTCGGCCCCGCTGCGATGAGAGGCTGCCGCTGCGCCTGCCGGCGCCCCTCCACGCCGCAGGAGCGCTTTCCGCCTTTGAGACGGAACCTGAGCCCGAATCTCCCCCTGAGCCGGTGATGACGCCACTGCCGCTCAAGGCAGCAGGACCGGTGATACCAGGAAACGAGATCGATCCGGTGGATCTGGCCGTTGAGCTCACCCGCATCGTGCCCGCCTCGGGCAACCTGACCGTCTGCGGGCAGCAGTTCTGGCTCGGCACCCACCGCGCGGGCCTGACAGTCACACTGCGAGCCGACGCCGGCACCGTCGAGCTGCTGGCCGCCGGGGTGAGGATCAAGAAAGTGCCCTCCCGGCTCACCCCGCAGCACCTGCGACAGCTGATCGCCGAGGGCGGCACCCGCATCCAGCCCACCACCACACCGGCTCACCCCGGTGCCGGTGCGGCGGTCGAGGTGGAGCGGACCGTCAACGCCTCCGGCCTGGTCTCCCTCGGCGGCCGGCAATACCCGGTCGGCTCCCCGTTCGCCGGACGCCGGCTGACCGTCCGTCTGGAGGGCGCCGTGCTGCACCTGAGCGAGGGGCGCACGCTGCTGCGCACCCCTGCCCAATCCACTCACCGGCGAGGCCACGGCCCGCCTGCGCGATGCCCGCCCCGCCGGACCCGCACCCCAGCCGGCCACCGAACCCGTCCAGGTGCAGCGGCGGGTCAGCAGCCGCGGCTGGATCGCCGTCGCCGGACAGCGCATCGGCGTCGGCATCGGCCATGCCGCAGTGACCGTGACCGTCGAAGCAGCCGACGCCACCTTCCGCATCACCCGCGCCGGCCAGGTCATCGCCGAGGTCGCCCGCACCACCACCAAGCCCATCGCCCGGTTCAAAGTCCGCAAACCTCAGCGCTAGCAGGGGCCCCGCTCGGGTCGGTGTCACCAGGGGCAAAGTAGAGCGTTCGCGCAGGTCGTGGATGTCTCAGAACCGTCTCTCAGAACGTTCCGGTTGTGAGAGGAGTTCTGCGAGCGGTGACCTGGGCGAACGCCTCGTCGAACAAGGGAAACCCTGACCTCGCCCAATCGGTCATTTCTGCGAATCGCGCACTTTGCGATCCAAGGGATGGGCCGGGCATGAAACATGAAGGTTGCTAAGACAGATGGTGACCTTGGAGGCTCTCCTTAACGACGCGTACGACCTTCCAGGAGTGCCCTGTGATCATCGAGGATCTGTCCGAGCCGGAACTCGCCCTCTGGGAGGCGTTTCCCACAGCGCGTCCTGTGGATCTTCCCGGCACCCCCGTTCGGGCTGCGATCATCGCAAGGATGTTGCTCGGCGCCCGGGAACGCCTTGCAGGGCAGACGCCCGGCATGCACCTGTCCGGCGCCCGGATCGCGGGCCGATTGGACCTGTCGTACGCCGAGGTACAACACCCTCTGATCTTGACCAAGTGCGAGTTCGAGGAAACGCCGGTCTTCACCGGAGCCCGCACCGGCCTGGTGGACCTCGCGGCCTCCCGGGCACCCGGACTGCAGGCCGTAGACGCTGTGATCGGCGGGGCACTGCGCCTGGAAGGCTGCGAGATGGCCGGCCCGATCCAGCTCGCCGGGGCCCACGTGTCCGGGACACTGAATCTCAGCGGCGCAGCGATCCACGCACTTCAGGCCGTCCATGCCGACGGCCTGATTGTCGACCGTGATCTTCTGTGCGTGAACGCCGTCATCGACGGTGAGTTACGCGTTGTTGGCGCCAGGATCGGCGGGACGATGACCCTCGATGGCGCACGGGTCGGGCGGTCAGGCGGCTTCAGCCTCACCGCCGAGGGGGTCGTCATCGACGGCGGGTTGTCGTGTGCCCGCGGTTTCCGCTCCTGGGGGGAGCTGAGCGTGCAGGACGCCCGGATAGGGCGCCGGTGCGTCTTCAGCGGAGCCCAGCTGTCCAACCCGGACGGCATCGCCCTGAACGCGGAGAGACTCAGTGTCGAGGGCGGGCTGCGCATCGATGACGGCTTCTCGACCGAAGGTGAAGTCCTTCTGCGCGGAGCCCGCGTGGCTGGTTCGCTCCGTTTCGCGCAGGCGAGCCTCGCCAATCCGGGAAGACGCGCGCTGAACGCGCCGCTGATGGAGATCGGCAGCGGACTGCGGCTCACACCAGGTTTTGTGGCGAACGGAGAGGTCTTTCTGGACTCCACCCAGGTCCGCGGATCGGTCAACCTCGACGGCGGGACGTTGTCCAACCCGGGTGCGACGGCGCTTTCCCTGCGTCGGCTGGGGGTCACCGGCAGGCTCAGCTGCAGCGAAGGCTTCCGTGCCGACGGGGAGATCGTGCTCATCAACGCCCGAATCGAGGGCAGCTTGGAGTTTCACGGTGCCGCCCTCAGTAATCCCGGCGGGCGGGTTCTGTCCCTGTGGGAGGTGATCGCGGGCGGGGGCATCGACTGCTGCGAAGGCTTCGCGGCCACGGGAGACGTCTCGATCAGGAACTCCCGGATCGCCGCCACACTGTGCCTTGCGGAGACCACCATCGACGGTGACCTTCACCTTCGTGGTGTAGAAGCGGCTTCGCTGAAGATCGGGCCCCAGACGGAACTGCTGCGGGCCGTCGACCTTCGCCACAGTCGGGTCGGCGTACTCGATGACGCTCCCAGCCGGTGGCCTGCTCACGTCCTGATGAACGGCTTCACCTATGACAGCCTGGAGGCTCCCCTGCCTGTCCAGGAGCGACTTGACTGGCTGGCCAGGGAGGACTACCAACCTCAACCCTATGAGCAATTGGCCGCCGTCTACCGCCGGCAGGGCCACGATGAGGCTGCTCGGGACGTGCTGCTGGCCAAACAGCGTCGCCGCCGCTCGGGGCGGCGGCTCGGGGCACGGCTGTGGGGATATATGCAGGACTGGACCGTCGGGTACGGCTACCGACCCTTCCGCGCTGCGCTCTGGCTCGCAGCCCTTCTCCTTATCGGCACGGTCGTTTTCACCGCCCACCAGCCACCGGCCTTCAAGCCAGGCGAGGCTCCCCCCTTCAACGCCTTCCTCTACACCCTGGACCTGCTCCTCCCGATCATCAGCTTCGGACAGGAGAGCGCCTTCGGCCCGCGCGGCGCACAACAGTGGCTCGCCGCGGCGATGATCACTGCAGGGTGGATCCTCGCAACGACCATCCTGGCAGGCCTCACTCGCGCACTCTCCCGCCAATAACGCGACCAGAAGCGGCCACCTTGACGCCCTCTCAGCAGCCACTGACAGGGTGATCTACCTAGGAGCTGGGGGCCACGGTCAGCAGAGCACCCCCGTCTCTGCCGTCACCCAGAGTTACTTTGCCCCGGGTGACGCGGACCCGAGTGGGAGGCCTAGCAGAAAGATCACAGCGGCAGGTAGAACTGCGTGCATGGATCCGGTGAAACTGCAGCAGGCTCTGGACGACGTCTTCGACCAGGCCCTGCTCCGCCACGGCTTCACGAACTACATGCGCGACTACCAACTCGTGATCCACGCGACCACTGATCCGCGAAGCGGGATCGCGCCGGCGACGCTGCGCTACCTGTTCCGCCACTGCGTGCAGGCCACCTGCACCACAACCGTGCCCGCCGACACCTGGCGCAAGTCCCTCGATGACCGGCTCATCACCTACGAAACCGGCGTCGACCTCGACGGATACGTCTGGGGCGTCAACTGGCAGGATCTCTACCCCGGGGCCACGCTCATCGCCGACTCACCGGCCGCCCGACACTGGGCCGCAGCGGTCGGCATCGACTTCCACGAGGTCCGGATCCAGACCAACGCCCATGACCTGAGTCTGGTCTTCTCCGACCTGCAGGTCGAAGAACTTCCGTCCCAGTGGCAGGGACCGGACCACAAGTTTCCGATTCAATAGGCGTCGGAGAGCAACAGATCATCTAGCCGGAGTGTCACCTACCTCCTGAGCCGGATCTGTCGCAGAGGTCTTGGGGCCTGACATTCCAAGCGCTACCCGCTGACCTGGGAAAACGCCTACTGCTGTCGTACGCGGCCAGTCGCTTCAGCGGTAGTCGTCAGCGTGTGGGCTCATATGCGCAGCGGGGTGCAGATGAACCAGCAGATTTGGGTGGTGGTCGGCGGCGACCATGGTGTTGTGATCAGTCCAGGCTGAACCGGTCGTACATCGCCTCAAGCTGGTCTTGGCGTTGTGGGTCTCCGAGCATGATCCGGATTCGCGCGAGGTGTCCGTCGGTATCGTGGTCGGCGGCAACAGGGAAGAGCCCATCGCCCCAACTGGTCATGAAGCACATGGTCCGGGTGCCATCGACCTCGATCGTTCCAGCCTCGTGCTCTGCAGCTCTGACCTTGGCCATAACCTGCCAGTGGTGGGAGTGGGGTCGAAAGTCGACCGCGATCATCCGTTCTGGAATGGCCTGCTTCCACTCCTGCAAAGCGATGGCACGGTCAGTGGCCTCGTCGACAGATAGGTCCGCCCACCCGTACACCCCATCCTCGCCCGGACTGGCCAGGGGGGAAGCGCCGAAGTGAGCAGCCGCCTCCTGTACCGATCGTCCCCAGAACGCAACGTCGGCCATGCCGTCGATCGGCTCCTCGTGCCGCCACGCTCCCAGCGCGTCGGCATCGACGAGGCTGAGCCGGCTCGCATCCACCCCGACATGGCCAAGGAGCCTGGTCGATGTGGGTTGCGTGGAGCGCACACTCAGTGAGATCGATTCCCACCGCACACCGATTCGCCCGTAATCCCGGGGAGTCGCTATCACCGTGACTTCCTGATCAGTGGGTAGGCCACCGATCGCCACGACCGGAACGCCGTTCATGATGAACTCCGAACCACCGGCCCGTACCGCGTGTTCGACGCGCTCACGATGCGCCACCCGCGGTTCTTGGCGTTCTAGCCAGGCCCCGAAACCATGCGCCTGGCAATGCGCGGCGAAGGTACTGGTCAATTGCTCGACACCGTGTCCGGGGATGTCGTAGAGCCACGTGCCCGACTGGCGGTTGAAGGATCGAGCGGCCGACTCGGCGTGGGGGCCGGCCACGGCCAGGTCGGCCGACGCGCGAATGCTCTCATGCAACGCTGGGTCGTCCACAGCGGAGAACATGGAATCGTCCGCTACCGGTGGCGTGTCTCCTGACCATGAACCCAGATAGCCAGTGTCGGCGATCACCAATCGCCCGGACGGGCAGGTGATCGCCCCCAGCAGTGTCGGGGCATCAGTCGCCATCCAGGCAGTATGCCGCAAACCCTTCTAGAGCCTGATCAACAGCACTGCACGTCCGCCTGCGTATGCCCGCGTATTCACATGTACGTCGGCTGATGGATCGTTCGGGCTGGGGAGTCGTATCGTGATGTGCGCTCAAGCTTGGTCGGGAGGGGTAACGATGCTCGTCAAGGTCCCGGTGCCCAAGTACAAGGTCAACCGCGGCCTGACCGTGGCTCAATCCCGCCTGGTCCTCAAGGCCGCTCACGAGCACCGGCTGTCAGCCCTCTACGTCCTGGCGCTCTGCCTCGGGCTGCGGCGCGGGGAGCTCCTCGGGCTCCGCTGGGTGGACATCGACCTCGACGGCGCGAAACTCGAAGTGATCCAGACCCTTCAGCGTGTCGAGGGCCGTCTCCAGTTCGTCCGGCCCAAGACCAACGACTCCGAGCGAACCGTCCCGCTCCCCTCCTGATGTACCCCGAGTTCGGTGGAGTCGGCTTGGTTGACTCTCATGCCAGCTGGGCGTTCGGGTAAAGCATCTCGTACTCGATGGGGGTGAGCATCCCCAGGGCACTGTGTCGTCGTTGCCGATTGTGGAAGATCTCCAAGTACTCGAAGATCGCATTCGCCAGTTCGATGCGGGTCTTCCACCGCTTGCGGTTGAGCAGTTCGGTCTGCATCCGTCCCCAAAACGACTCGATGACCGCGTTATCGAAGCAGTCACCGATCGATCCCATGGACGGGACCAGTCCGGAGGCCTTGGCGCGCTGGGTGAAGGCCCAGGAGGTGAATTGCACCCCGTGATCGGAGTGGATCAGCGTTCCGGTCAGCGGTGTGCGGTTATGGATCGCCATGCCGAGCGCATTGGTGACCAGCGTCGCGGTCTGACTGGCATCGATGGACCACCCCACCACGCGGCGGGAGTAAACGTCCAAGACGACGCAGCAGTAGACCTTTCCTTCACGGGTGGGGTGTTCGGTGATGTCGGTGACCCACAGCTCGTTGGGGGCGCCCCGGGCGAACTGACGGTCGACCAGATCCGCGGCGGTGGGTGTCTGATGAACAGGCCGGCGGCGCTTGTTGCCGGGCAGCCCCTTGATACCGGCGCGATGCATCAGCATGGCCACCGCACCGTGTCCGACCGCGATGCCGCGCCCCAAGGTGAGCTCGGCGTGCACCCGCCGGCCGCCGTAGACGCTGTTGGATGCGGCGTGCACCTGCCGGATCTCGTCGGTCAGCCAGGCATGCCGGAGCGTCCGGGCTGAGGGCGGACGGTTGCGCCAGGCGTAGAAGCCCGACTCTGACACGTTCAGGATGCGGCAACAGACCTGGATGGGGAGTCCTTCGGCGGCCATCACCGCGATGGCCTCGAACCGCCTTTTGGGGGCACCGCCTCTCTCAACAGCTCGGCGGCACGCCTGGTCACGGCCAGCTCGGTCTCCAATTCGGCGATCCGGC
>NZ_JBEOZN010000056.1:0-59380 GCF_040298085.1 Streptosporangium sp. NPDC001681
GTCTGACTGAGGTGTACGGGCCGTACACGGTTTGCGAGTATCAAGAAGAGTGGGATCTGCTGACCCCGCAACTCAGGGCCCACCCGCCGGGGCGGCGCGCCGGGAGGCGGGCGCCGGGAGGGACCCCGCGATTGTCCGGGGCGGTGCCGTGCCACATGATGGACCCGGCAACCGAGTGATGTTCTGGCGGAGGGTCTCAAATGGGCGGTATCCCGCTTCCCGGCGAGTTCGGTGAGCGTGCACGCGACATTCTGGCCGGGCGGATCGCGCCGGTCCCCGCGCGAGATGCCGCCACCGTGGCCATCCTCCGCGAGGACGCCGGTCAGGTGGAGGTCTACCTGCTGAGGCGCAAGGCGAGCATGGCCTTCGCCGCCGGGGCCTACGTCTTCCCCGGCGGGTCGGTCGACCCGCGCGACACCGATCAGGAGATCACCTGGGCCGGTCCTTCGCCCGCCGCCTGGGGCGAGGTCTTCCGCGCGGACGAGCAGACCGCACGGGGCCTGGTGTGCGCCGCCGTGCGGGAGACGTTCGAGGAGTCGGGGGTACTGCTGGCCGGGCCGTCCGCGGAGTCCCTCGTGGCCGACACCACCGGTGACGACTGGGAGGCCGACCGGCTCGCCCTGATCGACAGGACCCTGTCCTTCGCCGACTTCCTCGGCAGGCGCGGCCTGGTCCTCCGCTCCGACCTGCTCCGCCCCTGGGCCCACTGGATCACTCCCGAGGTGGAGAACAAGCGCTTCGACACCCGCTTCTTCGTCGCGGCGCTCCCGCCGGGCCAGCTCACCCGTGACGTCGGCGGCGAGGCCGACCAGGTGGTCTGGGTCCGGCCCGCCGACGCGCTCGGCCAGGGGAGGGCGGGCCAGATCTTCCTGATGCCCCCGACCCATCGCACGCTCACCGAGCTGTGCGCCTACGACAAGGTCTCCGAGGCGCTCGCGGCCGAGCGTGAGATCGTGACCCTCATGCCCAGGGTCGCCGAAGTGGACGGTGAGATGCGCATCGTGCTCGACGACGACTACGAGTTCGGCGGTTCGCGGTGAGCGGGCTGCGGATCCCCCTGGAGGGGCCCGACGGTGCGGGTACGGAGCACGCGCTCAACCTGCTCGCCCCCAACCCCTCCGAGATGACCCTGGACGGTACCAACACGTGGGTGATCGGCCTCGGTGAGGAGGTGC
This sequence comes from Streptosporangium sp. NPDC001681, assembly GCF_040298085.1. Classification (NCBI taxonomy): domain Bacteria; kingdom Bacillati; phylum Actinomycetota; class Actinomycetes; order Streptosporangiales; family Streptosporangiaceae; genus Streptosporangium; species Streptosporangium sp. NPDC001681. Next base: position 1,176 of record NZ_JBEOZN010000056.1, read on the forward strand.
TGGTCGTCGACCCCGGTCCCGATGACGAGGAGCATCTGGCGCGGGTCGCCGGGCATCTGGAGGGCCGCCGGGTCGCCACGATCCTGCTGACCCACGGGCACCACGACCACAGCGGCGGTGCCGCGAGGTTCGCCGGGCTGGTCGGCGCGCCCGTCAGGGCGCTGGACCCCGCGCACCGGCTGGGTGAGGAGGGGCTGGGCGACGGCGACGTGCTCACCGTCGGGGACCTGGAGCTGCACGTGGTGGGCACGCCGGGCCACTCGTTCGACTCGCTCTGCTTCTGGTTGCCGCGGGACAGGGCGATCCTCACCGGCGACACCGTGCTCGGCCGCGGCACCACCGTGATCGCCTCGGACGGTGACCTGGCCGACTACCTGCGCTCCCTCGACCTGCTCAGAGCGAAGGCCGAGCAGGTCGGGGCGGAGGCGCTGCTGCCCGGTCACGGTCCGGTGCTCCCCGACCCGATCGGCACGCTCGACGGCTACGTCGCGCACCGGCGGCGGCGGTTGGACCAGATCCGGGAGGCCAGGGAACGGGGGGCGACGACGCCCCGCGAGATCGTCGAGATCGTCTACGCGGAGGTGGACAGGTCCCTCTGGTTCGCCGCCGAGATGTCGGTTCGCGCGCAGCTCGCCTATCTGGACGGCTAGGTCCGCCTCTGGCGGACCCCACCGTGCTGAGGGCCGGCCGGACAGGGCGTCGTGAGCTGGAGGGGGAGGTCGCGGCGAGGTCCCGCCGGGCAGCGGGGGACGGGGCCCGTCAGCGCGAGCGGTTGTGCAGCCGCTCCAGGTCCATGATGACCACGGCCTTGGCCTCGATGCGCAGCCAGCCGCGCTGGGCGAAGTCGGCCAGCGCCTTGTTCACGGTCTCACGGGAGGCGCCGACCAGCTGGGCCAGTTCCTCCTGGGTGAGGTCGTGGTGGACCCGCACGCCGTCGTCGACCCGCTGACCGAAGCGGTCGGCCAGGTCCAGCAGGGCCTTGGCCACCCGTCCTGGAACGTCGGTGAAGACCAGGTCGGCCAGCACGTCGTTGGTACGGCGGAGGCGCTGGGCCAGGGCGCGCAGCAGGTGAAGGGCGACCTCGGGACGACCGGTCAGCCAGGGGCGCAGGTCGTCGTGTCCGAGCCCGGCCAGCAGGACGTCGGTCAGCGCTGTGGCGGACGCCGTACGGGGACGGGGGTCGAACAGGGAGAGCTCGCCGAACATCTCACTTGGACCGAGCACGCTGAGCAGGTTCTCCCGGCCGTCGGGTGCGGTGCGGGAGAGCTTGATCTTGCCTTCGAGCACCACGTAGAGGCGATCCCCGGTCTCGTTCTCGCTGAAAAGGGTCTGCCCTTTGGCGAGGCGTACCTCGGAGACGCTCGTACGCAGCGCGGCGGCGCCCTCACGGTCGAGTGCGGCGAACAGCGCGGCCTTGCCCAGCACGTCGTCGGAGTTCACAGTGCCTCCCGTTTCACGGCTCACGCAGTCATTGTGACCCATCCCACCGAGCGACTCTGCGGGGGGCCTTGAGCGTAGGCTGTCGGAGTGCTCCGCGAAGTCAGCCCCGGTGGTGAATCCCGGCTCGCTCTGGTCCGTCGAGCTCGGCGAATGGACCGAATCCTGGCGGAGGCCTATCCCGACGCCCATTGCGAGCTCGACTTCCGTGACCCTCTCGAGCTGTTGGTCGCGACCATCCTGTCCGCGCAGTGCACGGACAAAAGGGTCAATACGGTCACTCCTGCCCTTTTTGTGAAATATCCCACAGCAGCAGACTACGCCGGTGCGGACCGGGCCGAGTTGGAGGGGATCATCCGGCCCACCGGGTTCTTCCGGGCCAAGGCCAACAGCATCATCGGCATGGCCCAGGCCCTGTGCGAGCGCTTCGGCGGCGAGGTCCCCGGGAGGCTCAAGGACCTGGTGACCCTGCCGGGGGTCGGCCGCAAGACCGCCAACGTGGTGCTCGGCAACGCCTTCGGGGTGCCCGGCATCACCGTGGACACCCACTTCCAGCGGCTCGTCCACCGCTTCCACTGGACCTCGGAGACCGACCCGGTGAAGATCGAGCGGGTCGTCGCCGAGCTCATCCCGAAGCGCGACTGGACGATGATGTCCCACCGCCTGATCTGGCACGGCCGCCGCGTCTGCCACGCCCGCACGCCGGCTTGTGGAGTCTGCCCGCTCGCCGCGCTCTGCCCCTCGTACGGCATCGGCCCCACGGATCCCGTCCAGGCCGCCAAGCTGGTGCGCCCCGGCCCCTTCTCGTGATCTTTTCCGCACCGCTGTGGTAAGACCGCCTCGGGGTCCTGGCGGATCCGCTGACATCCCGCCGGTGCCGGGAAGCGCGGGGCGGGACGCCGTGTTGCAGAGGACCGGAGGTGTGCCCGTGGAAGAGGTTCCCGGATGGTTGGAAACGCTGGCGGAGCGGGTCGCGGGAACGCCGGTGCCCCCGATGCTGCGCCCACCGGTGTCCGGCGGGCGGCCGGCCGCGGTGCTGCTGCTCTTTGGTGAGGGGCCACTCGGTCCGGACGTGCTGCTCATCCAGCGGAGCTCGAACGGGCGCACACACGCCGGTCAGCCCGCGTTCCCGGGCGGCGGGGTGGACCCGGAGGACGACGGCCCGATCGCCGCGGCGCTGCGCGAGGCCGTTGAGGAGACCGGTCTCGATCCGACGGGCGTCCGGGTGATCGGGACCATGCCCGAGCTGTACGTGAGCCGCAGCGACAACCGGGTGACCCCGGTGCTGGCCTGGTGGCACACGCCCTGCGTGGTCCACGCGGCCTCGCCGGACGAGGTGGAGTCGGTGGAGCGGATCCCGATCCGCGAGCTCGTCGATCCGGCCAACCGGATCAGGCTGCGCCATCCGAGCGGTTACTCGGGGCCGGCGTTCCGGGTGCGCGGGCTGCTGGTGTGGGGGTTCACCGCGGGAGTGCTCGACACCGTGCTCGGCCGTTCGGGTTTCGAGCTTCCCTGGGATCACTCACGGATCGAGGACATCCCGCCCGACGTCCTCAACCTCGCGTCCCGTTGACAGGGCCAGGCCGAGGCGAGCCCAGTCGGCCACGTCCCCGTCGGGATCGAGGGTCAGCCGTCTCAGCGCGGCCAGGCCCGTCGGGTCGGGTGGGCTGCCCATGATGTTCGGCAGCGCGTAGGCGGCCCCGTACCTGATCCGGGGGTCGGCGTGTTCGGAGAGGGCGATCACCGACGGCAGCGCGCGGCGGTCCCTGAGGTGGCCGAAGGCGATCAACACCGAGTAGAGCACCAGGCAGTCGTCCTCGCCGACGGACAGGGCGCGGAGCACCGGCAGCGTCCGGTCGACGAAGCCGAGTCGTCCCAGGATGTCGACCCCGAGCATCCGCTCGGCCGCGGTCTTTCCCGAGCAGAGTCTCCGTGCCGCGGTGAAGGTCTCCAGATCGCCCCGTTCCTGCAACCGGGTGATCGCGCGCCAGCGGGCCGCGCCCTCCTGATCTCGCTCCCGTAGCGCGGTCTCGATGAGAGACGCCACGGTCGCCGCTCCTTCGATCATCGCCATCCGGCCACGATAACCGCAGAGACCTCGCAGAAGGTGTGCACGCGCGGGGCAGGGGCTGGATACCGTAAGGGAGTGAGCGGTGATCTCCTCGACCTCATCCTGATCGCCCTGATGGTGGCCTTCGCGGTGTCGGGATACCGCCAGGGGTTCATCATCGGGGCCCTGAGCTTTGTCGGTTTTGTCGGTGGTGGCCTGCTGGGCATGTTCATCGCCCCGCCCATCGCCGGAGCGGTGGTCGACGGTGAGACCGAGCGGGCGCTGCTGGCGATCGTCATCGTCTTCCTCGCCGCCACGATCGGTCAGTTCGCGTCGTCGACGATCGGCGCGGTGGTCCGCAGTCATGTCACCTGGGAGCCCGCCAAGGTCGTCGACGCGGTCGGCGGCACCTTCGCGAGCGCCTTCTCGGTGCTGATCATCGCGTGGCTGATCGGCTCGCTGATCACCTCCTCGCAGTTCACGCTGCTCGGGGAGCAGGTCAGTAAGTCCCTGTTGATCAAAACGGTCGACCAGACGATGCCGAAGCTGGCCAGGGACCTGCAGAAGCCCTTCAGGGACTTCATCGACACCTCCGGCTTTCCCAGGGTGTTCGACGGCATAGCGGGTGGCCAGTTCGTCGAGGTCGCGCCACCCGACCGGAGCGTGACGAAGAACGCGGCGCTCACCCGGGCCCGTCGGGGCATCGTCAAGGTCCAGGGCGTGGCCGCCAGCTGCCGCAAGCACATCGAGGGCACCGGGTTCGTCTACGCCCAGGACAAGATCATGACGAACGCGCACGTGGTCGCCGGGGTCGACCAGGACCTTCAGGTCATCGACCATCTCAACAACGTCCACTCGGCCCAGGTCGTGCTCTACAACCCCGACAGGGACATCGCGATCCTGCGCGTCCCCGATCTTGACCTGCCGATCCTGCGCTTCGACGGCACGGCCAAGAAGGACGACGACGCCATCGTCGCGGGCTTCCCGCACGGCCAGGGTTACACCATGAACCCGGCCCGGATCAGGGACCGGCAGAGGGCTCAGGGCCCCAACATCTACGAGCACAAGACCGTCAACCGGGATGTCTACTGGATCCGTGGCCTGGTCCGGCAGGGCAACTCCGGCGGGCCGCTGCTCACCCCCGACGGCAGGGTCTACGGCGTCGTCTTCGCGGCGGCCACCGACAGGGCGGAGACCGGCTTCGTGCTGACCGCCGCCGAAGTGGCGCCGGACGCCGAAGACGGCTCCAAGCTGTCCAACCGGGTGAACACCCAGGAGTGCACCCGGAACTGATCAGGCCCCCGGATCCGCCCCCTTGGGGGGAACCCGGTGCCGGATCAGGTCTCTGATCACGGCGATGGCCGTTTCGGCGTCCAGGTCGTCCAGCTTTCCGACCGCCACGGCCATCTCCTCGTACGGCGTGCCGTACCGGCTGATCCGGTCGGCGCCCCGGGCGAACAGCGTCGCGGCTCCGCCGCGGTTGCCCCGCTGCAGGTGGGTGAGGCCCACGCAGATCTGCGCCAGCCCCTGCCACAGCTCGCGCTCCTGGGCGGGGGAGTTCTTCCAGCGGCCTTCCAGCACCTCGTGGGCGTGGAACGGGCGTCCCTCGCCGAGCAGCCGGTGAGCCTCGGAGACGGCCTCCTCCGCGCTTGGCGCGTAGTCGTCCGGGATGCGTTCCACGCCCTCCGCGCCGTACGGAAGCGGCCTCCCGAACGCGTCGCGAGGACGCCGGTTGCGCGGTCTCCCGTCGGCGTCCCGGTCCCGCCCGTTCACCGGTCGGGCTCCGGATCGGACAGCCAGGCGACGAGCTCGGCGTCGAACTCCTCCGGGCACTCCTCGTGCGGGAAGTGCCCGGCGCCCTCGATCAGCCGCCACCGGTAGGGGGCGGCCACGTAGCGGCCCGAGCCCTGGGCGGTGCGGGGCAGGATGTGCCGGTCGAACGCGCCGTGCACCTGCAGGGTCGGTACGTTGATCTGGGCGCGCATGGTCCTGGCGTAGCGCCACCCGTCCGGGCGGAGCTGGGAGCGGCCGAACCAGCGGTGGTACTCCAGCGCGCAGTGCGAGACGTTGGGGATGCGGAACGCGTCGCGGTAGGTCTTCGCCACCTCCTCCTGCGGCCAGCCGGGAGCCGACCACTTCTCCAGCAACTGCCCCACCATGGCGCCGGAGTCGGCGGTCAGGCGTCGCTCGGGAAGCAGCGGCAGCTGGAATCCCAGCGCGTAGCGAGCCGCCCTGAACTGGCCGAACGGCTCGGTGAACAGCGCGGTGCGGAGCCGGCGGGGATGCGGCGCGGAGACGGTGACCAGCCGCAGGACCGCCTTCGGGTCCTTCACGGCCATGGTCCAGGCGAGCAGCCCGCCCCAGTCGTGGCCGACGACGATCGCGGAGCTCTCGCCCAGCGCCCTGACCAGCCCGGCCGCGTCGGCGGCCAGGGTGTACAGGTCATAGCCACGGGGCGGCTTGTCACTGGCGCCGTAGCCACGCAGATCGACGGCGACGGCGCGATAGCCCGCTGCCGGAAGCGAGACAAGTTGGTTGCGCCAGCTCCACCAGAACTGCGGGAATCCGTGGAGCAGCAGCACGAGGGGGCCCGTACCGGCCTCCACGACGTGGAAGCGGGTGCCTCCGGCATGGACCGAGTGGTGGGTCCACGGACCCTCCAGCCTGACCATGGACTCGTCGGGTCTGCTCACTGGCCCGGTCTCACCGGATCGCGATGGCCGCCCACCTGACCGGCCGTGACCGGAGCGGCGGGAACGGCGTCGACCTCGGCTCCGCTCTTGATGGTCTTGAGTGAGTGCAGGGTCCGCCGCATTCCGGTCAGGCCCTTGAGCCGCCGGATGCCGACGAAGACCAGCAGCCCGGCCACGATCAGATAGAACACGGTGACGATCAGGAAGGCGAGCCAGGTCCACAGGCCCGCGGCGACCAGGCCGTAGGCGATCGCGAACGAGGCGAGGATCAGGCACAGGTGGGCCATGAACGCCGCGGCACCGAAGAGACCCGCCGCCACGCCGACCCGCTTGGCATCGAACCTGAGCTCTGCCTTGGCCAACTCGATCTCGGCGCGGACCAGTGTGGATATGTGGTCACTGGCCGCGGCGACCAGTGCGCCCAGCGACTCCTCCTGTGGCTCCGCGGGCGGAATATGTGTCATGGACGGTCTCCTATCGAGGGCCTCTGTCAAACATCATGCTGCGCCCTGAGGCGGTCGTGCACGCACACCCGCGGCGGGATCGTCACCGGGGCCGGTGTCGCGAGCACCACTGTGGTTATCGCGCATGTGTCATCGAATATCTGCGTCGTCAAGACTTCAGACTTTAGTCCGGCTGTACCGGGTCGGTGAGGTCCCGGCCGTCCGGGGGCGGGAATCCGCACCACCGGGTGTGCCTTCGGGCCGGCCGGACGTGGAGGCCGGGCAGGATCGCCGGCTGATTTTCCGCCCGCTGTCCTTGATCAGGGCGTTCGGTTCCGGCGCCGGACGACGACACCGGTGGGGAGGTTGTCACGGCCGGGGGGCTACCCCGGCGGCGATGGGGGAGTCGGCCCCGGGTGGGCCAGGGGTCCTGGTCCACCCGGGGCCTCCGGTTCGCTCAGTCCTCGCCCTTGGCGCTGGGCAGCTTCTCCGAGATGAGGTTCATCACCGTGCTGTCGGCCAGGGTGGTGACGTCGCCGATGCTGCGGTTCTCCGCCACGTCGCGCAGTAGACGCCGCATGATCTTGCCGGAGCGGGTCTTGGGCAGCTCGGGCACCACCAGGATCTGGCGGGGCTTCGCGATCGGGCCCAGTGTCTTGGACACGTGGGCGCGGAGTTCGGCGGCGATGTCCGCGCCTTCCTCGGCGTCGCCGCGCAGGATCACGAACGACACGATGGCCTGCCCGGTCACCGGGTCGGTCGCCCCGACCACGGCCGCCTCCGCGACCTTCGGGTGGGAGACCAGCGCCGACTCGACCTCGGTGGTGGAGATGTTGTGCCCGGAGACGAGCATGACGTCGTCCACCCGGCCGAGCAGCCAGATGTCGCCGTCCTGGTCCCTCTTGGCACCGTCGCCCGCGAAGTACATGCCCTCGAAGCGGGACCAGTAGGTGTCGATGTAGCGCTGGTCGTCGCCCCAGATCGTGCGGAGCATCGACGGCCACGGGTCGCGGATCGCGAGGTAGCCGCCACCGCCGTTGCCGACGCTTCGGCCCTGGTCGTCGACCACGTCGGCGGTGATGCCCGGCAGCGGGCGCATGGCCGCGCCGGGCTTGCCCTCGGTGACGCCGGGCAGCGGGCTGATCATGATGGCGCCGGTCTCGGTCTGCCACCAGGTGTCGACGACCGGGGTACGGTTGCCGCCGATGTGCTCGCGGTACCAGACATACGCCTCGGGGTTGATCGGCTCGCCGACGCTGCCCAGGATCCGCAGAGACGACATGTCGTACTTGGCGGGGATGTCGTCGCCCCACTTCATGAACGTGCGGATGGCGGTCGGGGCGGTGTAGAGCAGCGTGACCCCGTACTTCTGCACGATCTCCCAGAACCGGCCGCGGTGCGGGGTGTCCGGAGTGCCCTCGTAGATGACGCTGGTCGCGCCGTTGGCCAGCGGACCGTACACGATGTAGGAGTGGCCGGTCACCCAGCCGATGTCGGCGGTGCACCAGTAGACGTCGGTGTCGGGCTTGAGGTCGAAGACCGCGTCGTGGGTGTACGCGGCCTGGGTGAGGTAGCCGCCGGTGGTGTGCAGGATGCCCTTGGGCTTACCGGTCGTGCCGCTGGTGTAGAGGATGTAGAGCGGATCCTCGGCATCGTTCGGCAGCGCCTCGTGGACGTCGGACTGCCGGTCCACCACGTCGTGCCACCAGAGGTCCTTGTCGGTCTGGCCGACCTCCTGGCCGGTCCGCCGCACGACCAGGACGTGCTCGATGCCGGGGCACTCCGCGACCGCCTCGTCCACGGTCGGCTTGAGCGCGCTGGGCGCGCCGCGACGGTAGCCGCCGTCGGCGGTGACCACGATCTTGGCATCCGCGTCCTTGATCCGGCCGCTGAGCGCGCTGGAGGAGAACCCGCCGAACACGACCGAGTGGATCGCTCCGATCCGGGCGCAGGCCAGCATCGTGATCGGCAGTTCGGGGATCATCGGCATGTAGATCGCGACCCGGTCGCCCTTGCCGACGCCCAGCTCGGAGAGCGCGTTGGCGGCCTTGGAGACCTCGCGCCGCAGGTCGGCGTAGGTGAGTGTGCGGCTGTCGCCCTCGGGCTCACCCTCCCAGTAGTAGGCGACCTTGTCGCCGTGACCGGCCTCCACATGGCGGTCGACGCAGTTGTAGGCGATGTTGAGCTCGCCGCCGACGAACCACTTGGCGAAAGGCGGGTTCCACTCAAGGGCACTGTCCCAGCGCTTTGACCAGGTCAGGCGGTCGGCTTGCTTCTCCCAGAAGGCGAGGCGGTCCTGCTCGGCCTCCGCATAGGCGTCGGCGGTCACGTTCGCGGCCGCGGCCAGGCCTGCGGGAGGTGCGAACCGCCGGGTCTCGTTCAGCAGGTTCGACAGCGTCTCCTGGGTCTCACGAGACTCGGAACCAGGGGTCTCCGGGGCCACTACGCACTCCTCACGTACTGCTATCGACTAGTCGTGTCCCACTTCACCAGGCCACCGGTGCTCGCCACAAGAGGTCTAGACAGGTCTGTACCAATCGGTGACAAGGCCTCATAGGCCTTCAAAACGCCTTGATTTTGCAGAAACGACCACTCTGGAAATGTTGTGTTTTCGACACCGTAGGAATGTAGACGGCGTTATTCAATGCGTATTGACACGGTGATGCGCCGGACGGTGTCATGCGCTCGGCGAACGGTTCCGCAGCTGTTCTCCTGAGCCGCCGGGGGCGACCCCGCGGCCTGGTCGAGGTCTCGCCGAGCGGCCCCGATAGGGTCGGGCAGCGTGAGCGACCCATTGGCTGTCATCGCAGGAATGCCCGGAGTGTCCGAGGCGGTCACCGACGCGCGCAAGGCCGTCGACCGGCTTTACGGGCACCGCGTACTGCGGCGTAAGAGCCCGGAGGTGTCGGCCAGGTCCGCCCTGCGCGGTGCTCGTGCGTCAGCCGCACTGGAGGGCGTGGACATCCCGCTCGATGTCATCCCCGAGGCCACCGACCCGGTGGTACAGGGCGCGCTGCGCGTCTCGGCCGAGCTGGGGCGGCTCGGCTCGACCTGGCGCACGGCGCCCCGCCAGGTGCTGGCCAGGCTGCACACGCTCGCCGCCTCCGGGCTCACCAAGGACCTCGGCCGTCCCCGGGCCACGGCCGAGGCGCCCGATCCGCTCGGTCTTGGTGCCGCGCCCGAACCACAGGAGGCGGTGGCGCGGGTGGACGGTCTCGTCCAGCTGGTGACGGCCTCCTCGAAGGCGCCGGCGCTGGTGCTCGCCGCCGTCGTGCACGCGGAGCTGGCGGTGCTGCGCCCGTTCGGGTCGGCGGACGGGCTGGTCGCGCGGGCGGCGGAGCGGCTGACGCTGGTGGAGTTCGGCCTGGACCCGAAATCGCTGGTGGCCGTCGAGGTGGGTCATCTCGAACTCGGCCCGGCCTACGGGGAGGGACTGCGGTCGTACCTGAGCGGTACCCCCGAGGGTGTCGCGGCCTGGGTGCGACACTGCGCGACGGCGGTCACCCTGGGCGTGCGCGAGGCCACGGCGATCTGCGAGGCCATGCAGCGGGGCTGATCCCGATCCCGGCGGGGACGGCCGGGCGGCTTGGGACGCCGCCCGCGCATACTCGATCACCCGCGGTCATCGATTACGGACACCTACTCCACACGAGCCGACGGCGCCCCTGATAGGGGGCGCCGTCGTCGGCACGTTCCTACCGGGTTACCAAGCGTGCACCTGATAATCGTTGAAACGGGACAAGCCCGCTTCAACGCGCCTCCCGCGGCTGACGGCGCGTGGGTACCCAGCGGTCGTGCCCGGACACATGGTCCGTGCAACCTTTGTACGTCCGATTCGCGCTGATGGGAACCCCTAGGGGCAAAACCTTTGCGGATCGAGGAACATTAATCAGCAAACCCACCCGTGTGCCGTCTTGCGTCGCGCGAGGCCGACCGACGCCGTCCGTGCGGGCGGGGTCGTGCTCCGGTGGTGATCACTTAACGTAGTCGCGGTTCGCCCGTGCCGGGAGTGTGCCCGGGGCGGGCGGTATCCGGAGACTGGATCGTTACATTAAAAAAACTACTGGAAAATGAGGATTACTCCTCGACGAAACTTGAGTTGATCGGGCAGCATGAGTTTGTATCTCCCCAAACCGGAGTAACTGCGTACAGGTTGCCACCGCAATCCTTTGCCATGCTCTGGTTGGCCGTTGAAGCTTTCTTCTGAAACGGGACCGGCTCTACCCCCCCAGAGCCGGACCGGTCGGCGACCCCCGTCCTCCCCCCGGCGGGGGTCGCCTCTTTTCCCGGCCGCCACTCCAGCCCCGGTGGCACCATCCTTTCGGCCCTCTCCGCGGTGCGGGGCTCCTGCCCGGTACTCGGTGTGGTGCGCCGGCGCGTGAACGTGTGAGCAGGCCCGTTGAGGTGTTCGTCTTTGCCCGCCTGTCCGGGGTCTTCCGCGCTCGTACGGCTCCTTTCGGGGGCGACCTCCTGGCCGCTGGTTTTCCACAGGCAGGGCCACCCTGGAGCCGGCTGTCCACAGTATGGCGTTCGGTACCCCGGGGATGGGGAGCCGTCGCGGAGGGTGGGGTCCCCGCATCCCAGGAGGCATCAGTGGACCGCCCGCTGGTCATCACCGAAGACCATGATCTGCTCGACGACCTGCTCCGCATCGCCGCCGCGGCCGGAGCCGAGCTTGACGTCGCCCACGCGCCCGCGCACGCCCGGCCCTACTGGAACCGTGCTCCGCTGGTCGTCGTCGGTGACGACATGGCAGGCGCGCTGGCCTCGACCGGACCGCCACCTCGTCACCGTGTTCTCCTGGTCACCCGCACCTGCGACGACCCCGACACATGGCGCAGGTGCGTCGCGGTCGGTGCCCAGGCCGTGCTGGAGCTGCCCGCCGCGGAGCGCCGGCTGGTCGACGAGTTCGCAGACGTCGTCGAGCCACCCGCCAAGCCGGGGTTCGTGGTCTGCGTCGCGGGCGGGCGCGGCGGAGCCGGGGCCAGCGTGCTGGCGGGCTCGTTGGCGCTGGCCGCGTCCCGCCGGCGCGTCCGCACCCTGCTGATCGACGCCGACCCGCTTGGCGGAGGTCTGGATCTCCTCCTCGGCCAGGAGGAGTCCGATGGAGCGCGCTGGTCGGACCTGGTCGCCCGCGAGGGCAGGGTCAGTTGCACAGCGCTCCAGGCGGCCCTGCCGACCTTCGCGGGGCTGACGCTGCTCTCCTTCAGCCGGGGCGAGGTCGAGCCGATCCCGGCCGAGGCGATGCGCTCGGTCCTCGAAGCGGGGCGCAGGGGCTTCGAGCTGGTGGTCGTCGACCTGCCGCGCCACCTCGACCAGGCCGCGGTGGAGGCGCTCGGCCGTGCCGGCACCACCCTCCTGGTCGTCACCGCCGACGTGCGCGGCGTGCTCGCCGCGGCACAGGTGCTGGCCTCCCTGCGCGAGCACACCGGTGAGGTGCGGGCCGTTGTGCGCAGCGGGGTCCTGAACGACGACGTGGTGACGGGCTCGCTCGGCGTCCCGCACGGCGGTAGCCTCCCCGACCAGCCTCGCCTCGCCGCCGCACTTGATCGGGGGGACGTTCCCCCACTCGGCCGTCGCACCTCTCTCGGGCGGTTCTGCGCCGCTTTCCTGCACGAGCAGCTCGGGGCGGACAGGTGAAACGGGCCGAGAGCGCGGTGACGGTCTCGCCGGAGCTGGTGGAGGCGGTCCGGGTACGGCTGGCCAGGACGGGAGTCGAGCCCAGTGCCGCGCACGTCGCGGTAGCGCTGCGGGCCGAGCGGGCGATGCTCGGCGACGCGGAGATTCTGGCGGTGGCCCGGGTCCTGTGCGCCGATCTCATCGGAGCGGGTCCACTGGAGCCGTTGCTGGCCGAGGCCCAGGTCACCGACGTGCTGGTGAACGGCCCGCGCGAGGTGTGGGTCGACGACGGGCACGGGCTGCGCCTGACCTCGGTCGTCTTCCCCGGCGAAGACGCGCTCCGGCGGCTCGCGCAGCGGCTCGCCTCCGCCGCGGGCAGGCGCCTCGACGACGCCTGCCCCTATGTCGACGCCCGCCTGGCGGGAGGTGTCCGGCTGCACGCCGTTCTGCCGCCCGTGGCGCCCAACGGCACCTGCCTGTCCTTACGACTCCCGCCCCGGCGCACCTTCACCCTTCACGATCTGGTCGAGGCGGGCGCGATCGGGGCGGAAAGCGTCGCCGTTCTCACCGCGGTGATCGAGTCGAGGCTCGCCTTCCTGGTCACCGGTGGTACCGGGACCGGCAAGACGACCATGCTGTCGGCCCTGCTCTCCCTGGCGGATCCCGGTGAAAGGCTGCTGCTGGTTGAGGACTCCGCCGAGCTGAGACCACTACATCCCCATGTCGTCCGCCTGGAGGCGCGCCCGGCCAACCTTGAGGGCGCCGGTGGCGTCGGCCTGCGTGATCTCGTCCGTCAGGCCCTGCGGATGCGCCCCGACCGTCTCGTCGTCGGTGAGGTGAGAGGTTCCGAGGTCGTGGACCTCCTGAGTGCGCTGAACACCGGTCATGAGGGAGGCTGCGGCACGTTAACTGAACTAACTTCCGAGTTGTCGCAGTTCAGAGACATGTTTTGAAGTTTCGTGTTAGCGTCCCGCCTCATGATCGATGGGAGCGGCGGGCGGGATCTGGCGAGGCTGGTCGTGCTCGATGTTGGACGACTGGTCGACACCGGTGACCCGTGGGAGCCGTACCGGCTGCTGGACGCCGATGGTGCGGTGGTGGAGCCGGTGGCGGCTTTCCTGGCGGACCTGCAGGCGGCGGATCGGTCGGTGGCGACACTCAAGTCGTACGGGAACGATCTGTTGCTGTGGTGGCGCTGGCTAGCCGCAGTCGAAATGCCGTGGAATCGGGCCACGGCGATCGAGGGCCGGGACTTCGCACGCTGGATGCAGATCGCTGACAAGCCGATCCGGCCTCACTGGCGTTACCGGGACGGCACACCACCAGCTGCTCCAGCCGGACAGGCCCGGCGCGCGAAACGCCCGCCTGGGGGTGTGAACCCGCTAACGGGAAAAGCGGGCCCGAGCCGCAAGTACGCGCCGTCCACCAGGGCCCACGCGGAGACGACGCTGCGCTGCTTCTACGACTTCCATCTGGGGACTGGCCAGGGCCCGATCGTGAACCCGTTCCCGCTGGACCGTTCACGGCGGGCTGCCCGGGCCAACGCCCACCACAATCCAATGGATCCGTTCAAGCACGAGCGGAAGGGCCGCTATCGGCCCAGCGTGCCCAAACGCATCCCGAAGCGGATCCCTGACGAGCAGTTCAACGAGCTGTTCGCCGGGCTGAAGTATCACCGGGACCGGGCGCTGTTGGCGTTCTGGGTGTCCTGCGGTGCTCGCGCAGAAGAACTGCTCGACTCCTTCCAAGTCGACGCAGATCCAAGCGAACAGCTCATCTCAGTGACCCGCAAGGGTAGCCAGGAAGTCCAGCTGATACCTGCGTCGCCGGACGCCTTCGTATGGCTGCGGCTCTACCAGGAAGAAATCTGGCGGCGAGGAGCCCCTCGTGGCCGGCGCCATCCCCTCTGGTTCACCCTCCGGCGGCCGTTTCGGCAACTGACCTATCCCGCCGCCCACGCAATGTTCCGCCGCGCCCAGGAACTGCTCGGCTCGAACTGGACGCTCCACGATCTTCGGCACACGGCCGCCTGGCGCATGGGCCAGGACCCGGAGACACCCCTGACTGACGTCCAATGGATCCTCGGCCACGCCAGCCTTAGCACCACCCAGCTCTACACGACCCCCGATCAGGACGAGGTGATCGCCCGGACCCTCGCCTTTCACGCCCGCAGGGGCGAGTCCGCGCGTGAGGTGCCCTCTCCCGCTCCCGGTTACAACCCAGACTCGCTCAGCATCCTGTTTGGAGGCCGGTAGTGACGGTCAGGACCGCGCTCGCGGCCGATCCGAGCGTCCAGCGCCAGCGCGTGCTCGCTGCCCTCGACGACGGTGTGGTCAAGGAACTGCGGGCCCGGTTTCCCGGCCGGGTAGTGCCGATGTCATGGCCGGCCAGCACCGATAGCCGCCTTCAGGTCCTAGCCCGTCTCGACCGAGCACCTCTACGCGCTGACGGTGAGTACGCACAAGCGGCCAGGCTGCGCGGAGCGGCCAAGCTGTTGCGGTGGCTGGAGACCGTTCCGGGCGCTTCTTGGCAGGAGCGTTGGCTCGCCAGCGGCGTTCAGGACCTCGGCGGACAAGGGATCGAGCTCGCTCAGGCATGGCTGAACTCTCGCGGTGAGTCATCCCGGCGACCGGAGCTGAACAGCGGTCTGCTCGCTCTGTTCTGTGCCGATATCGTCCGTCCGGATCTGCGCTGGTTGGCTCGCCGTGCTCGTTCCGCCCACTGGCGCGAAGCGGTCGCCATCCATCGAGACCCCGCCGGGTTCGCGCTTCTGCAGGCGAACATCGACCCTGCCATCTGGTCGTCAAAGCCGGGAGGCGTGACACGCCAGCAGATCGCGATGCTGCTCGTCGGCAAGGGCGGTGGCGTTGCCGACATCACCGTCGGCGATTGCCTGCAATTGCGAGTGGCCGAAGCGGAGGTGCTGAGCAGAGCTGGATACAGCCGGTCGCTGTTCTACACCTGGTTGAAGCAGTTGGGGAACTTCCCCGACAGCGCCCCGACCACCTTGCGATACATGACCAGATACGGCGGCCAGCTCACCCCTGACCAACTCGTCGACCGCTACGACCTCCAGTGCCGCCCGATCCGCGATCTCATCGTCGACTACCTGGCTGAACGCCAACCCGCGCTCGACTACACCAGCCTCCGGTCCAGCTCCACCACGCTGGCCCTGAACTTCTGGAGGGACCTGGAGGTCCATCACCCCGGGATCCACTCGCTGCATCTGGAACCGAGGGTCGCCGCAGCATGGAAGGAACGTCTCAAGAGCAAGATCATCCGCAAGGCGATGCCCGACGGAACCGTGATCGAATCCACCAGTCCGCGCCGCAACTACCCCGACATCATGATGGGCGTTCGCGCGTTCTACCTCGACATCGCCCAGTGGGCGCTGGACGACCCGGCCCGATGGGGTCAGTGGGCAGCGCCGTGCCCGATCAAGGCCAACGAAGCCGACGACCGAAAGTTCCGGAACCGGCGCAAAGCTCGCATGGACCAGCGAACGCGAGAACGGCTTCCCGCCCTCCCGGACCTCGTCCGCGCGGCCGAGACCCACCTCAAGAACACCAAGGCCCGGCTTGAGGCCGCCCGCGCAGTCCAGCCAGGCCAATCCTTCACCGTCCTGGGCGAGACCTTCACCAGCGCCCGCAGCAAGAGTGCAGGCTCCGACAGTTGCCACTTCGTCTTCACCGCCGCCGGCCGACGCTATGACCTTGGCCTGGCCGAGCATCGCGCGTTTTGGGCCTGGGCTGCTATCGAGTTCTTGCGGCACACCGGAGTCCGCCTGGAGGAGATGCTAGAGAGCACCCACCACAGCATCACCCAATACAGGCTGCCCGACACTGGCGAAATCATCCCGTTGCTGCAGATCGCACCCTCCAAAATGGACGAGGAACGCCTCCTGGTTGTCGGTCCCGAGCTCGCCGACGTCCTCAGTGCCATCGTCTGCCGGATCCGTGACGCCAGCGGAGCAGTTCCCATGGTCCCCTTCTACGACCGCAACGAGAAGGTCTGGACTGAACCAATGCCGCTGCTGTTCCAGTGGAGAACCGGCGGTCAGAGCCGGCCCATCTCCATGAACACCATCCGCAGAGCACTCGACGATGTGCTGGCCGAGGCCGGCTTGGTGGACGCCGCAGGTGAGCTTCTGCTTTTCCAGCCCCACGACTTCCGGAGGCTCTTCACCACTGAGGCCATCCTCAACGGCATGCCACCCCACATCGCACAGCTACTCCTAGGTCACAAGGACATCAACACGACGATGGGTTACAAAGCGATCTATCCCCAGGAGGCCATCAACGGACATCGGGCCTTCATCGCTCGCCGTCGGGCCCTGCGCCCCAGCGAGGAGTACCGCACACCGACCGACGAGGAGTGGGAGGAGTTCCTTGGCCACTTCCAGCGGCGGAAGGTCGCCCTGGGTGACTGTGGTCGCGCCTACGGAACGAGTTGCCAGCATGAGCACTCTTGCATCAGATGTCCCCTCCTGCGAGTTGACCCGGCTGAGAAGCTGCGGCTGCTGAAGATCCACAGCAACCTGGGCGAACGAATCATCGAAGCTGAACAGCATGGCTGGCTCGGCGAAGCCGAAGGTCTACGGGTCAGCCTCGCCGCTGCCGAGATCAAACTCGCACAGCTGGACGAACGCGCTCGCCGGGGCGCCACTATCAACCTCGGTATCCCCTCCTTCAGCACCATCGCCGGCCGGACTGCCGCCCTCCAGGAAAAGGAGAGGAGTTGATCGCACCGGGACGGCCATACTGCTGATCACCCTCCATCCGCCGATCATCTGCGAGGACGCTTGTGACATCGATCTACCTTTCGGCGAGCCAGCCGCGTTGGATGCCCAAGAGCGAGGCCGACCTCCAGGCCGCACTCGGCGAAGGCTTGATCGGCGAGTCGCATTACCTCGACCTCAAAGAGGTCCCCTCCTCGAAAGGGGCGAACAAGGAGTCGGCCAGGGACATGGCCTCCTTCGCCATCGATGGCGGCACGCTCATCGTCGGCATCGCCGAGGACAAGACCAACCGCGTCTTCACCCTCGCCCCCCAGCCGCTCAAGGGGCTGGCCGAGAAGATGGAGTCGATCGCCCGCAGCATCCCCGACCCACCGCTGAACGTCGTCACCCAGGAGATCGAGTCCAGCTCGGACCCCGCCGAGGGCTACCTGGTCATCCACATCCCCGCTAGCCCTGCCGCACCTCACATGGTCGACGGCCGTTACTGGGGCCGCGGCGACAAGACCAAGCACCAACTCTCAGACCCCGAAGTCGTTCGCCTGCACGAACGGCGCCGCAGCGCCGACCACGACGCCCTGGCGCTGCTGCAGGAGGAAATCGACGACGACCCGATCCCCGGCGAGATCCGCGAGCAGGCCCACCTCTTCCTCGTCGCCCAGCCGCAGGCTGGGCGGCCTGACCTGCTCCTGGACCTTACCGGCGCATCCAACTGGAACATCGGCCTGCACGAGTTCATCCAGAAGGCATACACCCCCGACATCCAGGCCGCCGTCAATGGCCCCGACGTCTCGCCCGGCCTCAACGAGATCGGCAGCAGCTACCGCCGGTCTCGGGGGATCGCGCGCGCGACCTCCAACCTCGCCAACCGCAGCGCCTTCACCCCAACCACCAGCTACCACCCTGAGAACGCCATCGAGCTGCAGGTCCACGAAAACGGAGGCCTGCGCCTGTTCTTCAGCCGCCTCTCCGACGTCCGCGGCCAGGGCAGCAAGCCGGACGAGCAGGTGATCATCGAGAGCGCCGCCGTCACCAACGCCCGGCGATTCCTCGGCCTGGTCGTCGCCGCCGGTGAGCGAGCGGGCTACTTCGGCAACTGGGCACTAGCTCTGGGGGCCACCGGCCTTCACGGCCTCCGAGCGGCACCCAGCCGAAACTCCTGGGGCGACGGCCCTCCTTACGACCGGGACACCTACACCGCAGCCACGGCGACCACCTGGGCCGAACTCAACCAGACACCCGGAGCGATCACTCGCCGCCTCGTCGGCCCCCTTCTTCGAGCCCTCGGCACCGAGAGCTACTACCTGTCAGCTCTCACCGACCCGGATAAAGACGGCGACCCGGACAACCAGTAGTTCAGAGAAGGCACCCTGCACGCCAACACCGCGACCGATGTGCCACCCCGTCTGGAGGCGCTGGCATGCGCGGCGGGTCTCAGCAGGGAGGCGGTCCACAGCCAGATCGCCGCGGCCCTGGACGTCGTCATCCACCTCGCTCGCGACCGCGCCGACGGGCGCCGCCGGGTCGCCGAGATCTGCATGATGATCCGCCGCCCCTCGGGACTGGTGGAGGCCGAACCGGCCCTCACCTTCGCCCCGGACGGTCAGATGAGTCCCGGCCCCGGCCTGCCCGCCCTCGCCGCCCGAGCGCCCGGCATCCCCGCCTCGCCGGCTCCCCGCCGTAGGCCCTACCTGTCACCCCGCCCGCCGCGGTCGTACGGGCCGTCCGAGGCCCCCCGGAGCATGAGCCCTGCACCGGTCACCTCCTACCGGGACACCGCGGCCTCCGAGGCTCTCGGCGGCTCGGGTCCGGACATCCGGGTTCCCGCGCTTCCACGAGAGGCCTCTCCCGACGCCTCGGGTTCCCCAAGCCTTTCGAGCCCGTGTTCCGGTGTCCCCGCATCCCCGTCTCGCCAGAAGACGCACCTGGACGTCGCCGACCGCCCGGGTCCCGGTGAACCGACGTCACGAACGGTCCCAAGAACGATGTCACGGCCGGCGTCATGACGGCAGCGGCCCTGGTTCTCGTCACCCTGGCGGCATGGTTGTGGACGGGTGCGGATCCCGGCACCGCCCGCCTGGGCCGCCTGCGCCGTCGCGGCCCGGTCGCCTCGCCCTCTTTGCGGGAGAGGTTCGCCGCTCGCTCGCGGCCCTCCCGGCGCGCGGCGGCCTGGCGGGTCGCGTCGATCGAGCTCTGTCAGGGCCTCGCCGCCGAACTGGCGGCGGGACGGGCGGCCGGTGACGCGCTGGCGCGGGCCGTGCGGGCAGCGGGGTTTCCCGATCCCGAGGCGCTGCGCCCGCTGGTCGCGGCCGCGAGGGACGGCGGTGACGTACCCGCCGCTTTACTGGCCGTGGCGCCGGAGCGGGGAGGCGAGGCCTTCCGGGCCCTGGCCGCCTGCTGGAAGGTGAGTGTGACAGCGGGGGCGGGCCTGGCCGTCCTTGTCGATCGTGTCGCCGCCTCCCTGCGAGAGGCTCAGAGCCATCGCCAGGACGTCGCGGCCCAACTCGCGGGCCCCCGCGCCACGGCCCGCCTGCTGGCAGGTCTGCCCATTCTCGGCCTGCTGATGGCGGCCGGCCTCGGCATGCGCCCGCTGCACTTCCTGTTCGGCGGTCCGGCGGGCGCCGGCTGTCTGGTCGCCGGCCTCGCACTCGACGCCGGTGGCCTGTGGTGGACCCGTTGCCTGGTCGCCCGGGCCCAGCGGGGCTGACGTCCCCGCGGTCCGGTTCGTGAGAAGGAGAGAAAGTGATCGCTCTGCTTGCCGTGGTGCTCGCCGGAATCGCCGCCCGGCTGTGGAGCGCCCGGCGTGAACCCGCCGACCGGCTCCGCCGCGCACGGCGCTCAGCACACCTGGCCGGGTTTCCGAAGGTGCGGCCAGAGGCCGAAGCACCCAGGGTTCTCCCGGCCACGAGGACGGTTCGAGACCCGTTCGCGGGAACGGCTCGGGATCTGTCCGGGAGAGCGGCTCGGGGCTCGTTTACGTGGACGGGCCGGGGTCTGCCCACGGGGACGGCTGGGGACCCGGCTGCGGGAACGGCCCGTGGCCCGTTCGCCGGGATGGTTCATGATCCGGAGGGAAGGCGGCGGCCGAGCCGGGGTGAGATCACGGTGGCCCTCGCCGTGGGGCTGGCGGCGTTCCTGGCCGTGGGAGGTCTGCCGGGAGCGGTCGTCGGGGCGACGGGTTCCGGGATCGCGCTGGCGGTGCTGCGGCGGCGAGAGTCACCCGAACTGCGCGAGGAACGCAGACGGTTGACGGCGGATCTGCCGCTGGCGGCCGATCTCATGGTCGCCTGCCTGCGCGCGGGCCAGCCGATCACCGGAGCCGTCGACGTCACGGCGGAGGCGATCGCGGGACCACTGGGCGAGAGACTGGCCTGGGTGAGCGGCCAGCTGAGACTGGGAGCCGCACCGGAGAGCGCCTGGCAGGCCCTGGCCTCCGAGCGCTCGCTCGCCCCGCTGGCCCGTGCCATGAGCCGGGCCGCGTCGAGTGGCGCACCGGTGGCCGACGTCCTCACCAGGCTCTCCGACGACTTCCGCCGTGCCGTCCGCGCCGCATCGTCGGCGGCCGCCCAACGGGTCGGCGTCCAGGCAGTCGCTCCCCTGGGACTCTGTTTCCTGCCCGCGTTCGTCTTCCTGGGCATCATCCCCGTCGTGGCCGGCCTCGCCGGCGAGGTGCTCCTTCCCTGACGACCGCCACCAAGGTCGCGGCCATCACGGCATTATGGTTCTTTCGCACCTCGATGCTGGGTCCTGCTCGATGTAGTGCCCTGGGCCGTGAAGTGTGGCCTCGGTGAGTCGTTCGGCGATCAGTGGGTGGAGCCGGGCGGCTGCACGATGTGCGGGGGCGAGTTGCCAGTCGTCAACCTCGCTGGTTCGCAGGGTGATCGCGGAGAGGTCGTCCGTCAGCAAGGTACGCGTGCCGAAGACGAAGGCGATCCGGTCGCGGCGGCCGGGGCCGCTGGCCGGCACCCATGCGACGGTGATAAGGCGGCAGGCCCGCAGGCCCAGCAAGCCGGTCTCCTCGCGGGCCTCGCGAGTCGCCGCGGTGGCCGGGCTCTCGCCGTGGCGGGCGCGTCCGCCGGGGAGCTGCCACCGGCTGTGGTCGCCGGCGGTGCGCAGGATGAGCCACCGGCCCACCTCGTCGAGCACGAGGAGGTGGGCGGTGACGGCGCAACCGTACGACCCCTCTGTCGAGGTCATTTCCGGGTGGCGGTGATCAGGTTGCGGGCGCCTTGGTGCAGTAGGTCGGCGGCGACGCGAGCGCCGAGGGTGGCCGGATCGGAGTGGTCGCCCCAGGCGTGTGAGCGCGCGAACTCCGAGCCGTCGCGGTTGAACACCATGCCGAACAGGGCTATCTTCCCGTCCGGAGTGGTGGAGGCGTGTCCGGCGATCGGGCTGTTGCAGTGGCCGAACAGCATGTGCAGCATGGTTCGCTCGGCAAGGATGTGCCGTGCGGTGGGGACGTGGTTGAGTTCGTCCAGGAGCCGCATGACGGGAGCGTCCGCTTGGCGGGCTTGGATGCCGACGACGCCGGCGCCCACGGGCGGAACCATGGACACGCCTTCGCGGGCGGTGTGGAACTCCAGGGGCAGCACTTCGTGGTGGCGGTCCAGAATGCCGAGGCGGTTCAGGCTGGTACGAGCCAGGATCAGGGCGGCGTACTTGCCCCCGTCCTCGTCCAGCTTGGCCAGGCGGGTGTCGACGTTGCCGCGAATCCGCTCGGTACGTAGGTCTGGCCGGTGGATGCTGAGCTGGGCGCGGCGCCGCACGGAGCTGGTGCCGATGAGTGATCCAGCGGGCAGTTCAGCCAGAGAGACGCTGTCTCGGGTGACCACGACGTCGTGGACGTCGTCGCGCTCCAGATAGGCGCCGAACGCGGTGCCCTCGGCCATCGGGACATCGCCGGGAACATCCTTCACGCAGTGGACCGCGATGTCGATTCGGCCACTGATCAGGGCGCGATCGATCTCCTTGCTGAAGGCACCTTTGCCGCCGATCTCGGCCAGGTCGCCGGGCCACAGGTCGGCGCTGACCTGTGTCGGCACGATCTCGATGGGGATGCCGGGCGCGATCCTGGTGATCATGTCGGCGACATGGCCGGCCTGGATCTTGGCCATGGTGGAGGTACGGGTGCCGATCCGTAGCGGGTTGTCGGCGAATCGGTTGAGGAGTACGTCGGTCATGGGTTCGGAGCTCTCCCTTTTGGTGAGGCTTTGATTACAGAATGTGATCGCCTGTGGGATGGCGGCGCTCACCGACGGCTATCGAATGGTGTCCCAGCCGGAAGGGGATGGCGGGGGAACCATCATTTCGATCGGGGTCCGCGCCTGTGGGCTAGGAGGGCGTGCGGTCGCGGGCGGCCCCTGGTTGTGCACCACCCGCCCGTGAGGACTTGGAGGGCGCGGCGGCACGGGAGGTGGGATCGCCGTGCCGCCGCGCGGTTCAGGGCGGGGGCGTCGGTTCGGCGTAGTGCTCCCCGAGACATTCGGCGATGCGGCGCGCGGCCTGCGGTAGGTCGTCTGTCGGCGCCTGGTCTGCGGGTTCTTCGAGGAAGCGGGGTCCCCAGCAGAAGACCGTGCCCGCCTGGTCGGCCCACACGGTCAGGTCGGCGTTGATCACGAGGCGGGGTCGGCCCTGGTCGTAGGAGATGGTCGGGTAGATGCGATGGGTGTGTAGCTCGGTGCGCAGGTGCTTGAGGGCGGCGACGGCGCCGGGGTGCCATCTGGTGGCGTTCAGCTGCTCGCCCGCTGGGGTGTCAGGGTGAGGGATCACGGCTGGCTCCCCTCCGGCGGCGAGGGGTGTGGCCCCAGGGCTCGTCCGGGGTGCCCTGGGGGTAGGACGAGGGGGGCTGCGGAGAGTGGTGGGTCCGGGTGGCTGGCCGTGCCGGGTGCGGGCGGTGTGGGGGCGGGTGGTGGGGTCCGCCAGAGGTCGAGTTCTGCCTGTTCCATGAGGTCCCACAGCTCAGCGGCGCTGGTCGCGTGGACGATGTGGCAGCGCGCCGGGTCGGTGCACTGCCAGGCCTCGAAACGCCGGTGGCGCAGGCTCCAGATGACCAGCCAGGTGGGCGCGTACTTCTGTACCTGCTGGGCGGCTCGGGCCGCGTCGGCGTCAGCGCGGGTCGACATGCTCGGTCAGAATCACGTCGGCCAGCAGCGGCAGTCCGCCGCGCAGCACATCGGCCGCGTCTTTGGTGCGCAGGATGGCGTGGTGCTCGGCGAGTTGTCCGGCAGCCGCGAGCAGTGTCAGTTCGGAGCTGAGCAGCGGGCTGCCGGCGTGGTTGAGTTCGGGACCGGTCCACCAGAACCTCTCGCCATCGGTGTAGGCGAGCAGCCCGTGGTGGACGGAGACGATGGCGTTGCCGGAGGCGAGTTCGTGGACGTCCGCGCGGATGTGGTGAACCTCGGCCAGTACGGCGGCCAGATCCTGGGCGTACCGCACGGCGGTCGACGGCGCGGCGGCGGTCATCGGGGAGGCGGGTCCACCACCGCACCTGCATCTGCACGCGGGGGTGTGGCCCCGCTCCGGGGTCGTGTTCATGCCGCGACCTCCTGCCGCTGCGGGTGCTGTCGCCAGGACAAAGGGGCGTCCGGGGAGTGGTCCCGGCCGGGGGCGACGGCGAGCCCCGGCCGGAGAGTCTGGTGCTGCGGGTGGGGGGCCACGTCGGGAACGCCGGGCACCAGGGTGAGCGGCGGTCGGGCTATCGGCTCTGCGTGTCGCAGGCGTCTCGCTTCCTGGCCCACGTTCAGGGATGGGGTGCTGTTGTGGGGCGCGTGCTCGTGCGCACGGGCCGCGACGCGGGCTCGACGGCGGGCGCGCGGATCCCGGGCGAGCGCCAGGCGGGCCGCGCGGTTCTCCTGCGTCTCGACCGGCCGGTGCGGGTGGGCACTGGGCATGACCGGGCGGCGCGTGTCCGTACGCCCGGCGGGCCGGGTGTGGGCCGATGCCGTCTCGCGCTCGGCCTGGCGGGGCGCGGGCACCAGCGGCGTCGGCTGTGCGGTGACCTCGTGGGCGGGCTCAAAGGTCGGCAGGGTCCGGCCCAGGCCGAACTGACGGCGCACGTCGAAGCGCTCGGCCATCAGCTCACCGGACGGCTGCGCGTACTCGTGATCGGCGGTCTGGCAGGGGCAGCCGTGTGCATAGGGTGCGTGCCCGCAGACTGCGCAGCCCATCGGCATGGGTGGGGCTTCGGCGAAGCAGCCGCAGCCGCTCGCCGTGGTCCGCTTGAGGACCGGGGTACTACGGTTGCTCATGGGTCAGGGCCTCATTCCTGATCAAGGGTCCGGTACGGCGTTGCGAGCGCCTGCCGGGCCCGACTTGTGTCTGGAGGGGGACCGAATACCCCAGCCCTCGGGCGCCGACTTGTTCGCCAACCTTACTGCGATTCGCGAAAGGCAGCAATGATGTACTCATGTTGAAGTGGCTATCCTCAACCAGCCCGGCATGTTGTCGAACCGGTACGGTGGCTGCTAAATGGCCTTTCGTGACCCATGGAGGAGCGCGTGGCGGACACAGGCTGGGTCAGCGTTTCTGCGCCCTATGTGAGACCTCGCCGCCCTGGAGAGTCAGATCCCTGGGCGGAAGAGGCCGCTCAGCAAGGTCACATCGGCACTCATCAACTCCGCACCGTGGAAGAGGTCCACCCGCCACAAGTGGTTGCTCAAGTCCTCGGCCTCGATCCAGGAGGTACGGCGATTGTTCGTCGCCGACTGGTACTCCTGGACGGGCGCCCGACAGAACTCGCAGACTCCTACTACCCCATGACGATCGCCCGCGACACACCGCTGGCCGAAGCGCGCAAGATTCCGGGCGGAGCCCCTACCATGCTTGCCGAACTCGGCTACCAGCCACACAGTGCAGAGGAAGGCGTCATAGCACGCCCCTCAACCCTTCCAGAGCAAGACCTGCTTGATATCCGACCGGAGGACTGGGTCCTGGTCCTCACCAGGGTGCTACGAACCAACGACGGAGCGCCGATTGAGGTCGCCGTAATGACGATGATCGCCGACGGCCGTGAACTGCGATACAAAATGATCATCCAATGAGGAGACCTGACAATCTTGGCAAGGCGGCTGGACCCTCGTCCTCGTCATCAGCAGATCGCCGCAGAGCTGCGCGCTGAGATCATGTCCGGCGCTCTGAAGCCGGGCCAGCAGCTCCCTTCGACGCCACACCTGGTGGCGCGCTTCAGCGCAGCCAACGCGACGATCCAGCGTGCTCTGCAATCTTTGAAGGAGGAAGGGTTCGTACGGGGCCACGCGGGAAAAGGCGTTTTCGTGCGGGACAGGCAGCCCTTTGTTGTCGAAGCCGCTACCTACAAAGCCCCAGCTCCGCGTGGCTACAGCTACGAGCTGCTTCAGGTCGGCGAGGTGGAACCGCCGACCGACGTCGCTGCGGCTCTCGCCATTCCGCACAGCGATCCGGTCATCATGCGTCACCGGCTACTGCTGCACGACGGCGCGCCCGTAGAGCTGTCATGGTCGTACTACCCACCCCACATCGCCTCCGGAAGTCCCCTGGCAGGTCGTGGAAAGATCCGCGGCGGGGCGCCTCAAGCATTGGCCGATCTCGGGTTTCCGGAGCGACACTTCGAGGACCGCATCTCGGTGCGGCAACCCACCACGAAGGAGGTCGAGAGGCTGGACCTTCCGGCCGATGTGCCGGTGTTTCGCCAGTTTCGGGTGATCTACAGCGACCTGAGGCGGCCGGTGGAGGCCTCAATCCTGATCAAGGGTGGCCACCTCTACGAGCTCTCGTATCAGCAGGTCGTCGACTGATGGACCGTGCTTAGGGCCCAGATCCCTAGGCTCTGGCCGTCTGCGGTGGCAGTGAACGTCGACCGTGTCCGCTGACAGCCACAGTTTCCGATACGAGGTGAAGAGGTGGTGACACTCACCATCGGGGCTGCCCTATCCCTGACCGGTAAGCACGCCCGTTTCGGCACGCAGGCCCGGCTCGGCCTGGAAATCTGACATGTCGTGATTGGTGGCCGAGGACGACCAGAGCGATTCGAAGGTCTTGGAAGCCGTGCTCTGCGGACTGGCGAATCGCTGCGACGTTCTGCTCGGCTCGTACTCGACCCGGCTGATGCGCGGGCCGCCGAGCTCGGCCGCCTGATCTGGGACCACGGCGGGTCAGGTGACGATGTCGAGGCGGCCCACTCGTGTGGGGATGTGTAAGAGACGTCCCGAGCGTTCGCCGGGATGACATGGCCTGCGATTCTTCGCCCGTTTGTGTGAATGCCGCCAGGTCGAGCGGTCACGTCGGCTGCGGGTTATCCACAGGTTTTTCGTCAAATCTCCGGGTTATCCACAGAAGATTGATGGGGCCTGTGGACAGACATCCTGAAATCTCACCATCTAGGGCCTGAAGTGGCCTCCTTCGGTTGGGGGCGTTTCGCGCTTTGGCGTTGTGCCATGTTTTCCCTGGCTGTGGAGAGTCCGACGTTCCTCGCGGAAGGGCAGCGGGCCATCACCGACGAAGGGTGACGGATCATCTTCGCGTTCGTACGGGGTCATGCCGACCCGCGCGCACTGCCCGGCGCCTGGGCGCGGTATCCCCAATCGAGGGGTTGGCCTACGGCGTTATCCACAGAATGGCGTTCGGGTCAACGGGACCGCAGGCGCATGGAGAACCCTGGCGTGACCGATGCCGGGCGGTGGGTCCGGCGGGGATCTCCAGGAGGAGCAGATGGCTCGAACGAGCGCGCTTCGTGTGCGGCGTGATCGGTTGCGGTGGCTGCGTGCCCGGTGGGCGCTGCTGACCACCGGCGCGCGCTGTGACCGTGGCATGTCCACCGCGGAGTACGCGGTCGGAACGATCGCCGCCTGTGCCTTCGCCGCCCTGCTCTTCAAGGTGGTGACGAGTCCCGACGTCCAGCAGATGATCACAACTCTGATCAACCGAGCGCTGACCGTGGCGGGATGACCCTCTCCGTGGCAGCGATCTTCTCCCGCCGGACCAGGGGGTCGGTGACCGCGGAAACGGCCGCGGTGCTGCCCGCCCTCCTGGTCGTGCTGGGAGCCGGGCTGTGGGCGGTGTCAGCGGTCGAGGCGCAGCTGGAGTGCGTGGACGCGGCCCGGGCCGGGGCTCGGGCCGCCTCGCGCGGCGAGTCGCTGGAGCGGGTCCGAGGCAGCGTCCTGTCCGTGGCTCCTGCGGGCGCGACCGTCGTGGTGACCCGAAGCGCGGAGATGGCACGGGTGGAGGTGTCGGTGAACGTCAGGCCGCGCTGGGGCGCCTCGCTCCCGGGCGTCACCGTGCACGCGAGTGCCGCCTCCGTGACCGAGCCCGGACTGGAGTGGTAGGCCCGTGACTCCTTCGCTTCCTGGGGAGAGCGGCTTCTGGTCAAGCCGCTCTCGCAGTCTCAAGCAGGGCAGGCCCTGCCCGCAGGATATGGATGACGGTGGGGCTGAGCGGGGGTCGGCCACCATCTGGACGGTCGGGCTCATGGCTTTGCTCTTCGCGGTCGCGGCGGCGGTCATGGTCGCGGGCACGGCTCGGGTCGCGCGCCACCGAGCGCAGAGCGCCGCCGACCTGAGCGCGCTCACCGCCGCTCGGCTGGCCTTCGCGGACCCGGACCGGAGTTGCGCGAGTGCCTCCCTGCTCGCTGCGGACAACGGGGTCAGGATCACCCGCTGTTCCGTGGGAAATGACGGCATCGCGGAGATCGAGGTGACCATGGACGTCTCACTCCCCCTGAAGGGAGAGGTGGCGATCAACGCCAGGGCGCGTGCCGGCCCTGTCCACATCGCTGATTCAGGCCGGTCAACGGCCCTCTCCTGAAGGAGGGGCTTGAGGCGCGGTAATGCGCTTTACAAGCCCCGCGTTGACCAGCCCTGGCCGTCAGCTCAAGGAGGTGCGTTGTGATGGCTACGTTGAACACGAGATCGCAGACCCACCGGCGGGTGCTTCCTCAGCCTGCCGCTCTGGAATCCGTGGGAGCAGACACGCCCGAGGGTGGGCACGAAACGGCTCACGGACACCGCCGCCAGGCGGTATCTGGTGTTCGACCTGGGCGAGGGGAGATCGAGCGGACCGGCACCCGGTCTGCTCGGCGTCACCCCGAGGGCGCTTCGGTGTCCGAGGGAGCCAACCGTGAGGTTCACCCGGCCGTGTTCGTCCTGGACGCCCGCGGCCACCCGCTCGACCCTTGCCATCCCGCCCGTGCCCGCCGTCTGCTGGCGGCCGGGCGGGCGGTGGTGGTGCGTCACACCCCGTTCGTCATCCGCCTCAAGGACCGGTCGGTTGCCGATTCCACCGTGGCAGGCGTGCAGGTCGGTATCGACCCCGGCAGCAAGCACACCGGCCTGGCCGTGTTCACCGACCGCGACGGGAGCCGGGCCGGACGGTATGCGATCCAGCTCGACCACCGGGGCGCGCTGATCCGCGACAGGCTCGCCTCGCGGGCCGCGTACCGGCGCGGTAGGCGGTCGCGGAATCTGCGCTACCGCTCCCCCCGGTTTCTCAACCGCACCAAACCGAAGGGATGGCTCGCGCCGTCGCTGCGACACCGCGTCGACACCACCGTGTCGTGGGTGGCGCGGCTGACCCGGTGGGCGCCCGTGGCCGCCGTGCACGTGGAGCGGGTCTCCTTCGACACCCATGCCCTGTCGGCGGGCAAGCCGTTGGAAGGTGTTGAGTATCAGCAGGGCACCCTGGCCGGGTGCGAGGTGCGCGAATACCTGCTGGCCAAGTGGGGGCGCGCCTGCGCCTACTGCGGCGTGAGCGGCGTACCGCTCAACCTCGATCACATCCACCCGCGTTCCCAGGGCGGCTCGGACCGGATCAGCAACCTGACCCTGGCCTGCATCCGGTGTAACCAGGCCAAGAACGCCACCCCGGTGGAGGAGTTCCTCAAAGGCAGACCCGCCCTGTTGGCGAGGATCCTCGGGCAGGCGAAGGCTCCGCTGCACGATGCCGCCGCCGTCAACGCCACCCGGTGGGCGCTGTGGCGGGCGCTGGAGGCGACCGGCCTTCCCGTTCACACCGCCTCGGGCGGTCGTACGAAGTGGAACCGGTCTCGCACCGGCGCGCCGAAGTCACACACATTGGACGCGCTGCACGTCGGCGAACTGGAGAACGTCACCGCCTGGCCATCCACGGTCCTGGTGGTCACCGCGACCGGGCGGGGCACCTACGCCCGCACCATCCCCGACCGATACGGGTTCCCCCGCCTTGTCCGGCCACGGACCAAACTGCACCACGGCTTCCAAACCGGCGACCTGGTCCGGGCGAACGTCCCGGCTGGCAAGAAGGCCGGGGTTCACGCCGGGCGAGTCCTGGTCCGCTCCTCCGGCTCGTTCGACATCACCACCCGGCACGGCCGCGTCACCGGGATCAACCACCGGCACGTCCGTCATCTTCAGCGCGCGGACGGCTACGGCTACACCACCCAGAAAGAGGCCAATCAAAATGACCGACCGTCCAGGGCACGCCCGGGCCTTGACGGCCATCCCGCTCCCGATTCCTCACCGGCCTGAAGGCCGGGGCATCCTCAGGAGGTTCTGGTGAAGGAAAGCGTGTCAGGAATCCGATGGGAGCCGACCGGAAAGCGGTTAAGTACGGCTTCAAAAGGTGGGTGGGGCGGTAAGAACAGACATACGCGCCGGGCACGCACCGATGAAATGGGAGCCCCCGCCAAGGAAACGCTGCGACGGCAACGCGGCAGAGCACTGCTCCGCACAGACGAACACCGAGAATCGGCAGACGGAAGTCTTCAGGAAACCGGGTGTACGAAGCCTCCGGGAAACAAGGTCGCAATCAAATCACGACTTCTTGGACGGCGTGTCCAAGAGTCCGAAAGCTCACGTAAGGTGCCGCTTACCGGTGATCCGTGCTGTTTCCCGATCGGCCTGGGGAGGGTGAGATGCGAATCACCAGGTCACACGACACCATCGGACGGTCTCGCGACCTCGGGGCCGGAGGGCGGGACCGGTGCGAGCCGGCCGGGCGGAGGGAACGGTCTGGCCGCCGTGTGACCGTACGGGTGGCGGATGGCCGGCTGACGCGCGGTTCTCGACGAAGGGAAACGTCGTGACAGCAGTTCGCAGACTGGTCGCCATGGCGGTGATCGCGCCGATCATATCCATGTCCTTCGTGCTCACCGCCGCGAATCCGGCGCAGGCCGTGGCGCGGCTGAACGTCCCGTCCCGGGTGACCTCCAACAGCACAGTGATCCTTTCCGGCAGAGTCGATCTTCTGTTCGACGCGGTCCTTTTCGTCAATGGCAGGCAGGTGGCGAAGGGAGATCAAAAAGTCTCCTACGCCTGGAATCCTCGTTATCACCGGAACGGCGGTTACCGGATCAGGCTTGAACAGCGGGGCAAGGTGCTCGGGGCCGAATGGCACCAGACCAGCAGGACCCTGGTCCAGGCCGTTCCTCCGGCGACGCCGAGCGGGGTGAGCGCCCGGTTGTACGGCAAGCAGGTGGTCGTCAGATGGAGCAGAGGTGCCGAACCCGACCTGCAGGGCTACGTGATCTCCACGAGCCGGACCGGCAGGGTCGGGTCCGTGCGGGTGGGCAGCGCGTGTTCCGGTGGTTCATGCAGGGCGACCCTGGCCGTTCCGGCGAAGGCGGCCGGACAGCGGATCGGGTTCACGGTGCGGGCCCTGCGCGGCAACGGCGGTGGCGGCACGCTCTCCTCAGGCAACTCGGCCGGCGCCTCGGTGAAGGTGCCGGCGGCCACGGTGGCGAAGAGCGGCAGGAAAACCGGTGGCCAGGAGAGTTCCGGCACCCGGAGCGGGTCGCACCAGAGCGACACGGGCAGTCGGCAGAACACCAAGAAGAGCGAGAACAAGCAGACCGGAGTCCACGACCTTCCGCAGTTGCCCGCGAAGAAGCCCACGGCGGCCTCGAATCGGCCGTCGGGAACAGCGGGCGCGCCAACGGAGAAGCCCGGGGTTTCGGAAAAGGCGGAGAACGGCGGCGACGCCACCTCGTCGGTCGCCGAGCCGGCCGAGGAGACGAATGAGGGGACCGGCGGTGATCGGGAGAAGAAGGAAGGCGTGGACAGTGCCCCCGACTCCGGAGCGACCGGCGAGACCGAGGCGGACTCCGCCCCGAATACGAACACCACGGCAGGATCATCTGACGTACCGACCGGCGGTATGAGCCAGTACGGCATGTTCATCGCCGGTGCTCTCGTCCTGCTGCTTCTCGGCGCGCACGGTGGCGCCTGGATCCGTCGCAGGCTACTGGCCGCGGGGGACGGTTCCGCCGGCGGAGACAGGCGCCGTGACGGAGGGAGCGACGGGCAGACCGCGCCCTTCGCACCCGAGCCGCTCGGTGGGAGGGACTCGAAGGGGGACGCCAGGACGACGGGCCGAGGCGGTACGGCGGACAGGAGCGGCACGACCGGCACCGGCGGCAGGGGTGGTGTGGCGGGCAAGGGCGGCACCGCTGTCACTGTCGATCCACGGCGTCCCGCGGTCATCCTCGCCGTGGTCAAGACCGGCCTGGCCCCGGGGAGCCCGTCGCCCGACTCCCGTGGTTCGGTCCGCCCACACTCTCCCCGGCAGTCTCCGGATCGGTCTGCCCCGGATCGGCCCGTGCCGGAGCGGAACGTCTCGGCCGAGTCGGCTCCAGCCCGGCGCGTCCCGGCTCAGCGCATCTCGATCAGGGATGCCCCGGTTCAGCCGATCTCGGTTCAGCCGGCTTCGGTTCGGCTGGCCTCGGTTCGGAAAGCCGCTGACCGCGAGACGGAGGCACAGCGGGCGGGGACCCGGCAGGCAGAGGCTGAGCACACGGGGGCTGAGCACGCGGAGACCGGGCACGCCGAGACCGGGCAGGCAGGTCACGCTGGGCGGCCGGACGCGGGTCCCGCTTCCGGCACGGCTCCGCTCTTCGAGGCCGGTGATGTCGGCCAGGCTGCGGCCCGGACGGCTGACCGGTGGGACGACTACCTTCCGCCCGCGCCCCGTTCCATGGAGGACAGCGGGTTCTGGGAGCGCCCGCAGCCCGGCGCGACCGATTTCTGGGCCGAGGACCGTAACGACGACGACCGGGACGAGCGACGAGATCGCGATGGCCTCTCACCCTCGGGGCATCGCTTCACTCCCGATATGAGCTGATCCGTCACAGTCTCCGGCAGACCGGCGCCCCGGCCCGCTGCCGGCGTGTTCCGCAGCCCTCACATCTGCGGCCCTCACATCCGCGGCTCGTCGGAGGAGAGCAGGACGGCCAGCAGGCGGAGGGCTCCGGCCTTGTCGAGGGGCTCGTTGCCGTTGCCGCACTTGGGGGACTGGATGCACGAGGGGCAGCCGCGTTCGCACTCGCACGAGGCGATGGCCTCGCGGGTGGCCGTGAGCCAGTCGCGCGCACGGGCGTAACCGCGCTCGGCGAAGCCGGCGCCGCCCTCGTGCCCGTCGTAGACGAAGACGGTGAGCAACCCCGTGTCGGCGTGGAGTTCGGTGGAGACGCCTCCGATGTCCCAGCGGTCGCAGGTCGCGAAGAGCGGCAGCAGGCCGATGGAGGCGTGTTCGGCCGCGTGCGCGGCGCCGCCGAGGTCCAGGCCGTCCTCGATCAGGGGGATGATCGCCGAGGTGGGCAGCGTCCACCAGACGGCGCGGGTCCGCAGCGTGCGTGGGGGCAGGTCGAGGGGTTCGTCTCCCATGAGCTCGCCGCTCTGGGCCCGGCGCTTGAGATAGGCCACGACCTGGCTGGTCACCTCCACCGAGCCGAAGTGGAGCTCTCCAGGACCGAGGGGGTGCGAGCTGAGGGACTCGATGACCGAGATATCGGTGACATCCCTGGCGAAGGTCGTGTAGTCGGGGGCCCCGGCCTCGACCAGCGCGACCCCCGCCTCCAGATCGAGTTCGGCCACCAGGAACGTCTCCCCCTGGTGCACGTAGACGGCGCCGGCGTGCACGGTGGAGTGAGCCGAGGGCTCGTCCACGGTGCCGAGCAGCCGTCCGGTGGACATCTCGACGACCTGGACCGGCGCGGCGCCCGACCCGCGGATGTCGGCGAGATCGGTGGCGCGTCCCCTGCTGGTCCAGAACCAGCCCGCGGCGCGTTCCCTGAGCAGCCCGTCACCGACCAGGTCCGCGAGCACCTCCTTGCTGGTGGGGCCGAAGATGTCCAGGTCGTCGTGGGTCAGCGGGATCTCGGCGGCCGCCGCGCACAGGTGGGGGCCCAGCACGTATGGGTTTCCGGGATCGAGCACGATCGTCTCCACCGGCCTGCCGAACAGGGCTTCGGGATGGTGGACGAGATAGGTGTCCAGGGGGTCGTCCCTGGCGATCAGCACCGCCAGCGCGTCCTGCCCGTCCCTTCCGGCCCGCCCGGCCTGCTGCCAGAGTGAGGCCCGGGTTCCCGGCCACCCCGCGATGAGCACGGCGTCCAGCCCGGAGACGTCGACGCCGAGTTCCAGGGCGTTGGTCGTCGCCAGGCCGAGCAGCTCGCCCGAACGCAGTGCCTTTTCCAGCCCCCTGCGATCCTCGGCCAGATAGCCCGCCCGGTAGGCCGCCACCTTGTCGGGCAGGTCCGCGGGCGCGCTCCCGTCGGCGACGAGGTCGCCGAGCCTGGCCCGCGTGGTGAGGGCCACGGACTCGGCGGCCCGCCGGGAGCGGACGAAGGCCAGGGTCCGCACGTTGGAGACGACGAGGTCGGCCAGGAGGTCCGCGCTCTCGGCGGTCGCGGGGCGGCGGACGGGTGCCCCGCCCTCGCCCCGCAGATCGGTCAGGGGTGGCTCCCACAGTGCGAAGGTGGTCGAGCCTCGGGGAGAGGTGTCCGTGGTCACCTCGGCCATCTGGAGGCCTGTCAGACGTCTCGCGAAGGCCGCGGGCTCGCTGGCCGTCGCCGAGGAGAGCAGGAAGGTCGGGTGTGAGCCGTAGCGCGCGCAGATCCGGCGCAGGCGGCGCAGGATCTGGGCGACGTGGGAGCCGAACACGCCTCGGTAGCCGTGGCACTCGTCCACGACGACCATCCGGAGCCGCCGCCAGAAGGCCGACCACTGGGCGTGACGGGGCAGCAGGCCGCGATGGAGCATGTCCGGGTTGGTGAGGACGTAGTTGGCGTGCCTGCGTACCCAGGTCCGCTCCTCGAAGGAGGTGTCGCCGTCGTAGGTGGCGGCACGGAGCTCGGGCGGGTCGAGCTCGCGCAGCGTGCGGAGCTGGTCGGCGGCCAGAGCCTTGCTGGGGGACAGGTAGAGGATCGTGCCGCCGTCGAGCGTCGCGGAAAGCGCCGGGACCAGGTAGGAGAGGGACTTGCCCGAGGCGGTCCCGGTGGAGATGATCACGTTTTGGCCACGGTGGGCCAGCTCGGCGGCCTCGGCCTGATGCGGCCACAGGCCAGAAACGCCGCGGTTCGCCCAGCGCGTAACCAATCGCTGGTCAACCCAGTCCGGCCATCGGGTCTTACCAGCCTGACGTGCGGGAACGTGCTCCACATGGGTGACACGCATGCGACGTGCGGGAACATCGAGCAGGCGATTGAGGGCGTTACCCGCTCGGAGGGGCGAGGATGAGGGCGGGGTCACTGGTTTCAGTCTCACATCTGTGGGCAGAGTCGCCGGGAATCGTGATTTCGTATAGACACTGAGCGTACGCATGGTTGAATGCCGCGCGTCGGGGCTTGTCGTCCGGGGGTCATCCGGTCCCAGGAGGGCATGCTCGAATCGGTACTTTCGCAGGCAAGGCGCTGGAGGATCTGTGGATCTGAAGTTGGACCACCATTCCGAGGACCGTCTCACCATCGTTGAGGTCGAGGGTGAGATTGATGTCTACACCGCGCCCAGATTGCGTGAGCTCCTGATCGACCTGGTCAACAAGGGGAATTTCCACCTGCTCGTCAACATGGAGAAGGTCGACTTCCTTGACTCCACGGGCCTTGGTGTCCTGGTCGGCGGGCTCAAGCGAGTTAGGGCGCACGATGGCTCACTGGAGCTTGTCTGCACTCAGGAGCGCATCCTGAAGATTTTCCGGATCACCGGGCTGACGAAGGTCTTCGGTATCTACGCCTCGGTTGATGAGGCCAAGGAAGCCCACGGTCGAGACAAGTAGTCGTGGCTACCGTCGAACTGACGTTCAGCGCTCTCCCCGCGCATGTACGCACGGCGCGTCTGGTCGCCACGGCGATCGCCAGACGCACCGGCGTGCAGGAGTCACTGCTGGACGAGGTACGGCTCGCCGTCGGTGAGGCGTGCTCGCGGGCCGTGGAGGCGCACCGCCTCCACTGTCCGGGAGAGCCGATCCGTATCGAGCTACGTGATGACTCAGGGCGCTTCGAGGTGACCGTCACCGACTCCGCCCCCAGTGACGAACTGGAGCACGATCGCGCCCTCCTGGGGTTCGACGACCCGTTCGGGCAACTTCCCGATGATCTGATGTCCGGTCTCGGCATCGCGGTCATCGCGGGACTGGCCGACGATGTTCAGGTCTACCCGAGCCAGAAGGGCATGTGCATCCGCATGAGCTGGCCCGCGGCGACGAACGGCCTGTCTCCGGCCTGACAGAAGACTTCGAACAGCCGGGCGTGTCCATCTGGACACGCCCGGCTGTTCGTCGTGCGGAACCCAGTTTTGGACAAAACATAACCACAATTTTTCCCACCCGAAATTGGGTGGAAACAGAGGCTGGCGGGGTAGGTGTGACAAGCGAAATGCCGTTATAAGCAGGCCGGTCGGTAAAAGGTGCTGGACTCGGCGTCAATTGTCCGCAGGCAGAGGCTTCATATCCGCGTCCTCGCTGCGTAGACTCCCGGGACCGGCCAAGGTTTATCCTTCGGAGCGGCCCGCACGCGAGCCGTCCTCCGTGGGGGTCTGCAACTGGAAGCGGCACTGCCAACCATCCCGGATGTGCGCCGCTCCGCTCGTCTAACCACTTCGGCAGCGCACTCCGGGCAGGACGTGTTCCCGTCTTGCCAAGGAGAGTCGGATGTCTGTGCTCCATCTCGCCGCTGTCGAAGAGCCAGCGGTATCCCTGAGTGGTTACCACTTCAACATCGTGATCGTGGTCGCCGTCGTCGCACTGCTCGCACTCGCCGTCGCCGGCACACTGGTGCGGGAAGTGCTGGCCGCCGGCCAAGGCACCGAGCGTATGCAAAACATCGCGCGAGCCGTCCAGGAAGGGGCTTCGGCGTATCTTACCCGGCAGTTCCGGACGCTCGCGCTGTTCGTCATCCTGATCCCGTTCCTGCTGTACCTCCTCCCGGCGGAGACGACCGGCGTGCGGATCGGCAGATCGGCTTTCTTCGTCGTCGGCGCGCTGTTCTCCGCGCTGACCGGATTCATCGGCATGTGGCTGGCGGTCCGCGGCAACGTCCGCGTCGCCGCCGCCGCCCGCGAGTCGGGTGAGAAGCTCGCGATGCGGATCGCCTTCCGCACCGGCGGCGTGGCCGGAATGATCACCGTTGGCCTCGGCCTTCTCGGCGCGGCCGTGGTGGTGATCACCTACGGGGGCAGCGCCCCGGCCGTGCTGGAGGGCTTCGGCTTCGGTGCCGCGCTGCTCGCGATGTTCATGCGAGTCGGCGGCGGCATCTTCACCAAGGCCGCCGACGTCGGCGCCGACCTGGTCGGCAAGGTCGAGCAGGGCATTCCCGAGGACGATCCGCGCAACGCCGCCACCATCGCCGACAACGTGGGCGACAACGTGGGCGACTGCGCGGGCATGGCCGCCGACCTGTTCGAGTCCTACGCGGTCATGCTCGTCGCCAGCCTGATCCTGGGCAAGGTGGCCTTCGGCGTCGAGGGACTGGTGTTCCCGATGATCGTGCCGATGATCGGTGTGATCACGGCGATCATCGGCATCTTCGTCACCGCCCCGCGCGCCGGCGACCGCAACGCGATGGCCGCGATCAACCGGGGCTTCTTCATCTCGGCGGCCATCTCGGCCGTCCTCGTCGCGGTCGCGGCCTACCTCTACCTGCCGGCCAGCTTCTCCGGGCTGACCGGGGTGAGCCCGGAGATCGCCGCGATCACCTCCGACCCGCGCCTGATCGCGATCGGGGCGGTGCTCATCGGCCTGGTGCTGGCAAGCGCCATCCAGATCCTCACCGGCTACTTCACCGAGACGAACCGCCGTCCGGTGCGGGACATCGGCGAGAGCTCCCGCACCGGTCCCGCCACGGTCATCCTGTCCGGCATCAGCGTCGGCCTGGAGTCGGCCGTCTACTCCGCGCTGGTCATCGGAGCCGCCGTCTACGGCGCGTTCCTGCTGGGCTTCGGCAACGTCACGGTCGCGCTGTTCGCCGTGGCGCTGGCGGGCACGGGCCTGCTGACCACGGTCGGCGTGATCGTGTCGATGGACACCTTCGGTCCTGTCTCCGACAACGCCCAGGGCATCGCCGAGATGTCCGGGGACGTCGAGGGCGAGGGCGCCCAGGTCCTCACCTCGCTGGACGCCGTCGGAAACACCACCAAGGCCATCACCAAGGGCATCGCGATCGCCACGGCCGTGCTCGCCGCGACCGCGCTGTTCGGCGCGTTCCGTACGGCGGTCGAGAGCGAGCTGGTCAAGGCGGGCGCGTCCGTCAAGGAGGCGCTGGGCTCCTTCAGCACGTTCAGCCTGAGCGTCGACTCCCCGAACGTGCTGGTCGGCCTGATCATCGGCGCCGCGGTGGTGTTCATGTTCTCCGGCCTCGCGATCATGGCGGTCGGCCGCGCGGCCGGTCGGGTGGTCTTCGAGGTACGCGAGCAGTTCCGCACCAAGCCGGGGATCATGGCCGGTACGGAGTTGCCCGACTACGGCAGGGTCGTGGACATCTGCACCCGCGACTCGCTGCGGGAGCTGGCCACGCCCGGCCTGCTGGCCGTGCTGACCCCGATCGCCGTCGGTTTCGCCCTCGGCTACGCGCCGCTCGGCGCGTTCCTGGCCGGTGCCATCGCGTGCGGCACGCTCATGGCGGTGTTCCTGGCCAACTCCGGCGGAGCCTGGGACAACGCCAAGAAGCTCGTCGAGGACGGTCACCACGGCGGCAAGGGCTCGCAGGCCCACGAGGCCACCATCATCGGTGACACCGTCGGTGACCCGTTCAAGGACACCGCCGGACCGGCGATCAACCCGCTCCTCAAGGTGATGAACCTGGTGGCGCTGCTGATCGCCCCGGCCGTGGTGGCCTACTCGGACAGCCCGGCGCTGCGCATCGGCATCACGGTGCTCGCGGTGGGCGTCGTCATCGCCGCGGTGGTCATCTCCAAGCGTCGTTCGGCGGGCATCGCCCCGACGGAGGAGAACAACAGCGACCGCGAGCCGGAGCAGGTCTCCAGCTGAGCAATGTTTGACGAAGGGGTGCACGGGTCGCGTGCACCCCTTCCGCATGTGCGGACCGTCGCGGTGGGAAACTGGCCGATATGGAACAGCAGCCCTCCGGAGGCAGAACTCTCATCCTCATCCTGCTGGCGATGGCCGCGGTGTTCGCGGTGATCGTGGGCCTTGCCATGTGGGCTTCGAGATGACGGCGCGCACGCTCGTCGTGCTGCGTCACGCCAAGGCGGTCAACGCCTCAGGTCTCGCCGATCGCGAGCGTCCCCTCAGCGCCGACGGCGAGCACGACGCCCGCAGGGTCGGTGAGGCCCTCGCCACGCGGGGCCTCCGCCCCGACCTGGTGATCTGCTCGCCGTCGGTGCGCACCCGGCAGACCGCGAACCTGGCCCTTCCCGGTGCGGACCTCCTTTTCGAACCGGCCATCTACGAGGCCTACCCCGACGAGCTGCTGACGCTGATCCGGCGGAGTGATCCGCAGGTGCGCACGCTGGTCCTGGTCGGTCACAACCCCGGCGTCCACGAGCTGATCAGGCAGCTCACCGAGGAGGACGACGGCGACGCGGGGTTCCCGCCAGGGGCGTTCGCCGTCATCGAGGTGGACGGCGAGTGGGCGGAGCTCGACGC
Source organism: Streptosporangium sp. NPDC001681 (assembly GCF_040298085.1). NCBI lineage: Bacteria > Bacillati > Actinomycetota > Actinomycetes > Streptosporangiales > Streptosporangiaceae > Streptosporangium > Streptosporangium sp. NPDC001681. The sequence continues at coordinate 39,972 of NZ_JBEOZN010000056.1, forward strand.
CGGTCGCGGGATCGCCAGATGGAGTCCCAAGAAGCCCTGAGGGCCAGGGCGTAACAAGGCGTAACGAGGCACGGGGGAGCTCCCGGGATCGGGGGTGGCATGCGCAGACTCGTCGACATGCTGCGTGCCGACTTCCGGCTCTCCGGGCCTCCCGCCTGGACGTACGGCCTGCTGTGCATGCTGGTCGTCTGTCTCCCGCTGCTGCTCGGCGTTCTCCTCGGCCATCTCGCGGAGGGCGCCTCGGTGGCTCTGGGCGGCTATCTGACGCTCTTCGGCGACGCCCCCGGGCAGCTGTACGGCGACCGGGTCAGAAGGTTGCTCACCACCACGGCCACCGTCACGCTCGGCTCCGGACTCGGCGCGCTCATCCATCCCCACCCGTGGCCGATCGCGGCCGTGGTGGTCGGCCTGGTCGCGGCGGCGGGCATCTACTGGCGGGCGCTGGGCATACCTGCGATCCTCTCCGTGACCTTGACCTACTTCGGCTCTTCCAGCATGGGTGTTCTGTTCCACATGGGGGCCTCGGCCTGCGGTGGCCTGCTGGCCGTGCTGATGGTCATGACGATCTGGCCGTTACGCCGCCGCAGGCCGCTGCGCAGGACCGTGGAGGAGGCGGGTACGGCGCTCGCCGACCTCCTGGCCGGCGGGGGGCGGGCACCGCTCGCGGACGAGAGCTGGGAGTCGCTGCGCCACCGGGCCGCCACCGCGCTCAAGGATCTGGAGGCGGCGCTCTCCCTCTACCGGGTCGCCGGGGAGGACGACGGGTCGTCGGAGCGGCTCCCGGCCACGCTGACCCGCATCTTCCAGCAGACGATCGCGTTGCGCGTGTTGCGCGCGGCGGCCGTGGAGGCGAGGGCCGGGACGGAGTGGACCCGGGAGCTGGACGAGGCGATCGGGTCGCTGGCCCGCGCGCTGCGAGAGGCGGTACTGCTTGGCGGCTCGGCCGAGATGCAGGGGGCGCTGGCCGCCGTCGGGCGGTTCGCCGACAGTGTGGAGGAGATCCGCAGAACCGCTCGTGCGGGGGATACGCCGCTGCCCGCGGCCGCGCTGCTGGGGCAGGTGACCCGGTGTGTGGACCGGATCGCGATGGCCGTGCGCTCGGTGGAGCGGCAGGCGGCGGAGAGCGTCGAGGTGGGGCCGCGCCTGCCGAAGTTCGTACGGTCGGGAAAACCGGTGATCACGACCGGTTACCACCCGATCAGAGTGGGCCTGGCGGTGACCGCGGCCATGGTGCTGATGATGGTGATCCACGAGCACTACGCCAAGTGGTTCGTGGTGACCGTGGCGGTCAGCCTCCGCCCGACCTATCGCGACACGGTGGATCGGGTGCGGCTGCGGGTGCTGGGCACGGCCGTGGGCGCGGTGGCCGGGGCGGTGGTGCTGGCGGTCGCGCCGGGTCATCTGTATCTGACGCTGTTCATCTCCGTCTGCGCGGCGTTGGGCTTCGCACTGCGCGGGTGCAGCTACGGATACTGGATGATGCTCGCGACACCGCTCTCGCTGATGCTGGCCGACTTCGCCCTGTCGCTCGACTGGGGCGCGGCCGAGGCCAGGGTGGTGCTCACGATCGCCGGTGGCGTGCTGGCGCTGCTCTTCGCCCGGCTGCTGTGGTCCAGGGGGCACCGGGCCACGCTGACCGCCGCCATCGCGGAGATGCTCGATCGGCACGCCGCGCTGGTGCGGTCACTGATCGACCAGGACCCCAAGGAGGTGAACGCCCGGATCTCCTCGGCGTCCGACGCCACCGGGCGGCTCGCCGACTCGCTCGACGGACTGGACAAGGAGCCGGGCGGCGGCGCGCCGCGGCGCCTGCGGGATGCGGTGACGGTGGCCGGGCGGCTGCGGGACAACGCGCTCGCGCTGTTCGCGATACCGCCACCCGGGAACGAGGCCGGGCCCACGGTGACGGTCCTCGACCTCGTCGCCGACCGGTTGGAGAGGGCCGCCGAGGGGGTCAGGACGGACCGGTCGGGAACGCCGCCCGACGATCTGGACCGGGCCCTCGACGAACTCGGCGCGTACGTGGACGAGCTGGCCGCCCGCCGCCTGGACGAACTGGCCGAGGGGGCGGGCGACAGGATGACGGGTCTGCGGCGCAGCATCAGGCACGCCGCCGCCGCGTGGCCCGCCCTGCGGGGTCTCAGCGCCGAAGCCGTACGGTTGGCCTCCCTGACCGCCCCGAGGACCTGTTAGCCGCGATCGTCCGGGGGACGAAGGCGGCCAGGGCCGGTGTGTTCAGCGGTTGGTGATGACGCCGTCCTCGGCGTCGGCGTCCTCCACCTCGGCGCGGGGGATGCCGAGCAGGTAGAGGATCGAGTCGAGATAGGGCACGTTGACCGCGGTGTCCGCGGCGCGGCGGACCACCGGCTTGGCGTTGAACGCGATGCCGAGGCCGGCCGCCGCGATCATGTCCAGGTCGTTGGCGCCGTCGCCGATGGCGACGGTCTGGCTGATCGGGATGCCCGCCTCGCGGGCGAAGCGCTCCAGCGCCCGCGCCTTGCCAGGCCGGTCGACGATCTCCCCGACGACCCGCCCGGTGAGCACGCCGTCGACGACCTCCAGGGTGTTGGCCGCGGAGTAGTCGATCCCGAGGTCCTCCACGAGGGCATCGGTGAGCTGCGTGAACCCGCCGCTGACGATCGCGAACCGGTAGTCGAGCCGCTTGAGCGTCCGTACCAGCGTGCGGGCGCCGGGGGTCAGCACGAGTTCCTCGCGCACCTTCTCGAAGACCTCCTCGGAGAGGCCCTCCAGCAGTGCGACCCGGCGGCGCAGCGACTCGGCGAAGTCGAGTTCGCCGCGCATCGCCTCCTCGGTGACCCTGGCGACCTCCTCCAGGCAACCGGCGTGCGCCGCCAGCAGCTCGATCACCTCGGCCTGGATGAGCGTCGAGTCGACGTCCATCACGATCAGCCGCTTGGCCCTGCGGTGCAGGCCGGTCCGCTGCACGGCGACGTCCACCTGCTGGGCGTGCGCCTCGACGGCAAGCTCGGCCCGCAGGGTGTCGGGGTCGGCGCCGGACAGGGAGAGCTCGATGCAGGTCACCGGGTAGCTGGACAGGCGCTCGATCCGGTCGATGTTGGCGCCGGCCGCGGCGATCCGCCCCGAGATGCCCGCCATGGCGGCGGGCTGCAGCGGCGCGCCGAGCACGGTGACGTTGAGCCGTCCCCTGCGCCGCTTCTCCTTCGGGTCGGAGCCGGTGGACATCTCCACGTGCAGACCGAGATCCTCGGCGGTCCGCTCGACGGCGGTCCAGAGGGCACCGAGGGTGCCGCCGGTGCCGGTCGGTGTGTCGCCCGCGTAGGAGACGAGGACGCCGAGAGTGAGCCGGCCGCGGATGACGACCTGCTCCACGTCGGCGACGACAACGGGGAATCCGGCCAGAACAGAGAAGAGGCGTGAGGTCACGCCTGGGCGGTCCGGACCGGTCAACGTGATCAGAAGCGTGCGCTGGTTCATCGGGTCCTACGCTACTTGGCTCCGGTTTCGACCGTGAATGCGGTTCGCCATCCGGACACCTGGTGTTCACGGAACGTCAGTGACCAGGGGAATTCTGCTCCCTGCCCAGCTCGGCCGTCACCTCGGCCGCGGTCTGCCGCAGGGCTTCGGCGAGCGGGGAGTGGGTGCCCGCGGGAACCGAGGAGGTCGTGCCGACGATGGCCATCGCGGCCAGCAGAACCGGACCGCGGAACACGGGGGAGGCGATGCTGCGCACGCCGTTGACGGAGGGGGTGTTGGCCGAGATGTTGTCCTCACGGATCTTCACGAGCTCCTGGCGCAGCTCGGGGGAGGCGGCCAGCTGCGCTTCGAGGCCGGGAACGTCCTCCGGGGGGAGGAAGGCGCAGAAGACCCGGCCCTGGGCGGACTCGGTCCGCGAGAGGCGGGAGCCCATCCGGACGCTGACCCTTATGGTGCGGTCGGTGTTGTCGTCGACGCGGACGACGACGGCGGTGTCGCCGTCCCAGACGCTCAGCACGACGGTCTCGTCGATCTCCCTGACGAGCCGCTGCATGTACGGCCCGGCGATGCCGATCACGGGCATGCCGACGCGGGCGGCGGCGGAGAGAGTGAGGATCTGCGGTCCCAGGGAGTACAGCGCCTCGCGCTCGTCGTAGCGGAGCAGGTTGCTCTCGCGCAGGGCCTTGGTGTACCGGTGCGCGGTGGCCTTGCTGGTGCCCAGGCTGGCGGTGAGCTGGTTGAGCGTCAGGTGCGGGCGGCTCACCGTGAACGCGCTGAGGATCATCGCGGCCCGCTGGACGGTCTGGATCGCCGGGGTTCTGTTCTCGCCGGCGACACCTTTCAGGCTAGGCACTGGGTCGTCACCCATGTTGGTTCCCTCGCGTTATGTATGGAAGCTCGGCGCCGAGAGTATATTTTGCATTGCGAGACAGCATCCTGCCATCCATAACATTCAATGTCGATGGTCCTGTTCCTCGACATCGCCGAGCGCGTGCCTGACGGCGATCCCGGCGTACAGCCGCGCGAAGCGCACCAGCGTCCGCGGATCGAAGACGTCCCGCCGGGGGTCGGCCGGGTCGGATCCGGCCGCCGGGCCGACCCTGGCGGTCGGGACCCCGTGGCCGCGCAGCACGACTCCGTCCGTCGAGCCCTTCCAGCCGGAGATGGCGGGCGGGGGTTCGCCGTGCTCGTCGTGCCAGGCGGCGATCGCGTGGCGGATCACCGGGGCGTCGGGTGAGGTCACCCCGGCGGGATGGACCAGCCGCGCGTCCACGCTCACCCGGCAACCGTCCAGTGGCCCGCCGGGGATTCCGGCCCGCATCCTGGCGAGTACGGTCCGGGCGATCTCGTCGGGGTCGTCGCCGGGGACGGTGACCAGGTAGAGGTGGAGTTCCACGACGCCCGGCAGCAGGTCGGGCTTCTCCAGGAGCCCTCCCCGTACCGCGCCGATGCCGGCCTCGGCGGCGAGCTGGCGGTCGGCGCCCGCCCTGGCCGCCACGTGCTCGGTGCGCCACGACTCCAGGATCGCGGTGGCGGTGCCAAGGTTGGCGAGGAGCCCGCCGCCCGCGTCCCTGGCCAGCACCGGCCGGTAGGGGGCGCCCAGCCGTACGCGCAGGAAGATCGCTCCAGGCTCCTCGTGCAGGACGCCGTGCGGGCCGCACTTGGCGACCACCGCGGCCGAGGGCAGCGGGTGCGACCGGAGATGCTCGTCGATGCCCGCAGGCCCGGCGGAGGCGAACGGCGACGAGTGCGTGCCGCCCGAGGCCAGGAGCAGGGAGAGGCGGTGTGGCAGACCGCGGCGTCGCAGGGCCGTGGCCGCGGCCACGTATCCCGCCAGCGCCGCGGCGGCGGGTGCGCGGGCGACACCGAGGCCGAAACCCGCCAGCAGGCCGGACGCCGGATCCACGGAGAGCGGCGCGGGCTCCTCGTCGATCCCGGTGGCCCACCGGTCGTGTTCGACGTCACCGGACAGGGAGGTGTCCAGGTGGGAGTAGAAGAGCAGTTCGGGCCCCGAGCCGCCGGCGGTGGACGTCAGGTTCGCCCCCTCGTCCCCGACCGCCTGGATGTTCCAGGGCAGCTCGGGCCAGCGGCTCCGGGTCCACGCCGCCAGCCGGGTCGCGGTCGCGCGCTCCCGGCCCCGGGGGCTGGGGCCGGCGGCCATCACCCGGATCGCCTCGACGATCGGCCCGCTGGAGATCGCCGCGCCCGTGGCGTGTCGCAGATGTCGCAGGGCATCGCTCTTCATGCTCACATGTTAACTCCATGCAAGACGCCATCTCGCATATTGACAATGCTTGCGGCTGAATCCTACTGTTCCCCCACGTTGCCGACGAGGGAGGACTGATGGTCTACGTCGTGACCGACGCGTGTGTGGACGTGCAGGACAGATCGTGTGTCGAGGAGTGCCCGGTCGACTGCATCTATGAGGGCGACCGGATGATGTACATCCATCCGGATGAGTGCGTCGACTGTGGCCGGTGCGAACCCGCCTGCCCGGTGATGTCGATCTTCCATCAGGAGGACCTCCCGGCGGAGGCGACCAGGTTCGCCGAGATCAACGCCGAGTTCTTCGCCGATCTGGGCTCTCCCGGCGGGGCCAGGAAGGTCGGCCGTACCGGCAGCGACCATCCCGCCGCGGTGCCTCCCGGCGGTGGGGCGTGACGGCGTACGACGTCGATCTGGTGATCGTCGGCGCGGGCCCCTCGGGGCTGTACGGCGCCTACTACGCGGGTTTTCGCGGCATGTCCGTCGCCGTGATCGACTCGCTGCCCGAGCCCGGTGGCCAGATCTCGGCTCTCTACCCGGAGAAGGACATCTTCGACATTGCGGGGTTCCCCGCGGTGAAGGGGCAGCGGCTGGTCGACGAGCTGATGACGCAGGCGGCTCAGGCCGATCCGCTCTTCCTGCTCGGGGAGAGCGCCTGCGAACTGCTGCACGACGAGGAGGGCGTGGAGGTCGTCACCGACGCGGGTACCCGGGTGCGTGCCAAGGCCATGCTCCTCACCGGGGGCATCGGCACCTTCACCCCTCGGGAGCTGCCCGTGGGCGAGGAGTACCTGGGCCGGGGATTGCGCTACTTCGTCCGCAGGCTGGACGAGGTGGCCGGCCACGACGTCGTGGTGGTCGGCGGCGGAGACTCCGCGGTGGACTGGGCACTCGCCCTGGAACCGCTGGCGCGCTCGGTGACGCTCGTGCACCGCAGGCCCGTCTTCCGCGCGCACGAGCGCAGCGTGGCGACGCTGCACGCGTCGTCGGTACGGGTGCTGACGCCGTACGAGGTCGCCGAGATCAGTGGTGACCCCCTTCTCGGTGAGGTCGTCGTCGAGAAGGTCAAGGAGGGCGACCGCGTCACGCTGCCGGCCCAGACCGTGGTGGCGGCGCTCGGTTTCATAGCCGACCTCGGGCCTGTCCAGAAGTGGGGCCTTGAGCTGCGTAAACGGCACGTCCTCGTCGACCGGTCGATGAGGACGAACCTGCCCAGGGTGTTCGCCGCCGGGGACATCAGCGACTATGACGGCAAGGTCCGGCTGATCTCCGTCGGGTTCGGCGAGGCCGCTGCGGCGGTCAACAACCTGGCGCCGCTGGTGAATCCCGCCCTCGGTACCACGCCCGGCCATTCTTCCGATGCGGCCTGAGTTCGACAGTCGGTAGAGTCCGGTCCAACGGATGGTCTGTGCGGAGGAGTCGGCATGGCGGATCAGGCGCACCCCGGCGACGTCGACGTGGCCGACGAGGTGCCCGCCATCCAGACGGTGCGGCGCGCCGCGCTGATCCTGAGTGGTTTCACCATCGAGCGTCCCTGGCTGAGCCTCAATGAGATCACCACGCGCCTGGGGGTCAGCAAGCCCACCGCCCACCGGTACGCCAGGGCGTTGCGGGCGGCCAACCTGCTCCGCTACGACCCGCGTAGCGCGCTGTACTCGCTCGGTCCCCAGCTGCTCGGGCTGGAGGCCGCCGCGCGGGCCGGGCTGCCCATCGCCGCGGCCGCCGCTCCCCACCTCGAACTGCTCATGCGCGAGATCAACCAGACGGTCGTGCTCAGCGTCTGGAACGGTGAGTGCCCGGTGGTGGTCAGCTGCGTGGACAACACCCTCGGCGACATCCGGCTGAGCGTCCGTACCGGCTCGCAGCTTGACGTCACCCGCTCGGCCCAGGGCCGGATCTTCTGCGCCTACCTGCCTGTGGGAGAGGTACCCGGGCTCGCGCGGCGGCTGCGGGCCTCCGCGGAAATGCGTGAACTCCTCAAGGAGGTCCGGCGGACCGGGCTCGCGATCAACTCTCCGGTGGATCACGGGGTGCGCGTGCTCGCGGCGCCGATCTTCGAGGGTGACCAGGTGGTCGCCTCGATGGCGGTCCTCGGCACGGTGGCCTCCCTCGCGGGCGACCTGGAGACGCAGGCCGCCGCCGTGCTGCTGGGGGTGGCGCGCGAGCTGTCGCGCGAGCTGGGCGGCACCACGCCCGTCTGAGTGCGGGCCAACGGGCTCGGAAGCGGAAGTCACGGCGCGGCGGCGTGTTCCGTCGGCGTGCGTTCCCGCTGATCAGACATTCTTTCCGGAAATCGCAGGTGATCTCCCGCAGTGCTCAAGCACGCCTGCGATGTGACGCAATGCGAGATGTGATTCCGCATCTTGACACGTGCCAAGCGTTCCTCGTACGTTCATGAAGCCCGGTTGACCTGGCACGGCGGTGGGGAACCCCGCCACTGGCGCGACCGCCCGCCGATGCCCCAAGAAAAACCACCCCCTGAACCCTCGCCGTCTCCCCCCCAGAGCGGCGGCGAGAGGAGTAGGAGCAAGCATGGGTATGCGACGCGCAGGGGCCGTTATGGCCTTCGCGACAGTCCTCCTCGCCACCGCCTGCGGCGGCGAGGATTCGTCCGCTACCGGAACGGCTTCGGCCGACGGTCCCACCAAGGTCTCCGTGACCACCTTCGGCTGCGAGATGTGGAACACCTGGGCCGAGGCCAAGGGCATCTACGCCAAGCACGGCCTGCAGGTCGAGTACGTCAAGTCCTTCGGCGGGTCCGCCGCGGTCGCCGCGGTGCTGTCGGGCGCGGCCGACTTCGGCTACGTCAACGGGTTCACCGCGATCAACGCCTACAACACCGGTTTCCCGATCCAGATGGTCTCGGGGGCCAACATCAACGCCCTGCCCCCTGCGGACCCGGCACAGGGGGTCTTCGTCAAGAAGGGCTCCTCCGTCAAGTCGGCCAAGGACCTGGTCGGCAAGAAGATCGCGGTCAACGAGATCGGCGGGATCAACCAGATCGCCACCTCGGTCTGGCTGGAGGCCAACGGCGTCCCCACCGACCAGGTGAGCTTCGTGGCACTGCCGTACGCGGAGCAGGTCAACGCGGTGAACGGCGACCGGGTGGCCGCCGCGCAGATGGGATACGCGCTGCTCGGCTCGGGCGGCGCCGACCTGCGCAGCCTCGACGATCCCTTCGTCGCGCTCGGCAAGGTCTACATCGCGACGTACGTGGCGTCGAAGACGTTCGTGGCGCAGGGGGACACCGCCAAACGCTTCAACGACGCCATGGTGGAGACCATGAAGCAGCTTGAGGATCCGGCGAACAAGGACGAGTCGTTCAAGCTGCTCTCCGAATGCTCCAAGGTGCCCGCCGAGACCCTCGCGGCCCAGCCGCAGAACGGGCTCGCCCCGAAGGTCGACTTCGCGGCGCTGAACGACATGGCCAAGAAGCTGGTGGATCTGAAGATGATCTCCAAGCAGCCTGATCTCGAACCCTTCGTTCCGGCCTTCGCCCGGTCCTGACCTCCCGGACGGCGAGAGGGAAGGAGATCTCCGTGACGACAGTCGCACAGCCGGCAGGACCGGTCGCCCAGGCGAGAAGACCCACACCCACCTGGGTCCTCGGCGCGGCCGGTGTCGTGACGATGTTCGTGGTGTGGGACCTGCTGGTCCGTTCCGGAGCGGTGTCGCGGGACTCGCTCCCCTATCCGGGGGCCACCCTGGCGCGCCTCGCCGAGTTGCTGACCGATCCGCTCTTCCTCGGTCAGGTGGTGCAGACCCTGTGGGCATGGGTCATCTCGATGCTCGTCGCCTCGGTGGTGGCCGTCCCGCTCGGCCTGGCGCTGGGATACTTCGCCACGCTGTACCGCCCGGCCTCGGCGGTGGTGCACGCGGCCAGGTCCGTTCCCTCGTCGGCGTTCCTGCCCGTCGCCATCCTGCTCTTCGGGCTGGGGACGCAGATGAAGGTCTCGCTCAGCGTCTACGCCGTCTTCTGGCCGATCCTGCTCAACGCGATGTACGGCGTGCGTGACGCGGAGCCGCTGATGCTCACCGCGGGACGGAGCATGGGCTGGGGGCAGCGAAAGCTGCTGACCAGGATCGTGCTGCCCTCGGCGGCTCCCGCCATCGCCACCGGCCTGCGCGTGGCGAGCTCGACCGCGCTCATCGTGGTCCTCTCCGCCGAGCTCCTCGGAGCCACCAGCGGAGTAGGCACGGTGATCACGACCTACCAGGAGGCGCAGCGCCCCGACTACGTCTACGCCGGGATCCTGATCGTCGGGATCCTCGGAATGCTGATCTACTACGGGTTCCATCTCGCCGAGCGGCTGCTCGTGCCCTGGGGCCACGCCCAGCGGGGAGAGGGACGATGAGCCGCGTTCGAGGTCTGCTGCGTGGTCTGGTCCGTGCGGCGCAGTGGCTCTGGCTGCTCGCGGTTCTGCTGGTGGTCTGGGAGGTGGTCGCCCGCCAGGCGGAGTCGCTGTTCATCCCGCCGTTCTCCCGGATCGTCGTCGCCTTCGTCGACAACTGGCTCTCCGGCGACCCGGCCTCGCTGTTCCTCAGTGACCAGTTCTGGGCCGACGTGCTGCCCAGCCTCGCCCGCCTGGCGGCCGGCTACGGCCTGGCATGCGCGATCGGCGTCATCGTGGGCATCGTGCTGGGCGTGTGGCACCAGGCGGGGGCGTTCCTCAACCCGCTGATCAGGCTCGGCATGTCGGTGCCGGTGACGATGCTGCTTCCCATCGCGATCGTCTTCTTCGGCATCACCAGCGGGATGAACGTCTCCCTGATCGCGCTGGGCTGCCTGTGGCCGATCCTGGTCAACACCTACGACGGTGTCCGGGGTTTGGACACCGTCGTGACCACCACCGCGCGGAGCATGCGGCTGTCCAGGCGGCGCTACTTCCTCAGCGTGCTGCTGCCCGGCGCCAGCCCCTCGATCATCGCGGGCATGCGCATCAGCATCGGCATCGCGCTGGTGCTCATGGTGATCTCGGAGCTGTACGCGGCCACCTCCGGCCTCGGCTTCTACATCGTCGAACAGCAGAAGCTGTTCCGCTTTCCCGAGCTGTGGTCGGCGATCCTGCTCGTCGCACTCCTCGGCATCCTCTTCAACGCCGCCTTCGCGCTGCTGGAGAGGTCGGCACTGCGCTGGCACCGCGGTGCCAAAGCGGGATCGGAGCGCGCCTCGTGACGACATCTGACACCGAAGGGACGTCTCCCGTGGGAGCAACCAAGACCAGCGGGGGACCCGGTCGCGCCGCCGGGCTCGCCGAGCCGATCCTCGAAGCACGCGGGGTGACCAAGTCGTACCGGTCGAGACAGGGTGACGTGCTCGCCGTCCGGAGCATCGACTTCTCCGTCTCGCGGGGGGAGTTCGTCTCCGTGGTGGGGCCGTCCGGATGCGGCAAGACGACGCTGATGATGTGCATCGCCGGACTGCTCCCGGTCACCGGCGGATCGCTGACCTTCCGCGGGCAGGCGATGACCGGCCCGCAGGAGGGCGTCGCGGTCGTCTTCCAGGACTACAGCCGCTCGCTGTTCCCCTGGCTGAACGTGGAGAAGAACGTCGCCCTGCCGCTCCGGGACCGCGGCATCCCGCGCGCCGACATCCAGCGGAGGGTCGAGCGCGCGCTGGAGATGGTCGACCTCGGCCACGCGGCAGGGCTGTATCCCTGGCAGCTGTCCGGTGGGATGCAGCAGAGGGTGGCGATCGCGCGTGGGCTGGCCGTGGAGCCGGAGATGCTCATCATGGACGAGCCGTTCGCCTCGGTGGACGCCCAGACCCGGGCGAACCTTGAGGACCTGCTCCTGGAGATCTGGGCGGAGACGGGGACGACCATCCTGTTCGTGACGCACGACATCGACGAGGCGGTGTACCTGTCGGACCGGGTCGTGGTGCTCTCCCAGGGGCCGTCTGTCGTGGTGGAGGACATCACCGTCGAGCTCGACCGCCCCCGCCACCAGATCGACACCAAACAGGTCCCGCTCTTCGGCGAGCTGCGCGCCGAGGTCTTCGGGCTGGTCATGGCCTCCGACCGCCGTACCTCACTCTCCGGGGAGAAGTCGTGAACCTGATCGCGACGCCGCAGGGCCTGGCACGTCTCGACGCCGGCCTCGACGGTGACGGCGCCGTCCTGCTGGACCTGCCCTTCGCCGATGTGGCGGAGCTGCTCGCGGCGGGTGAGGGCTTCGCCCCCGCGCACGCCGCGCGGGAGCGGGGCCGGATCGAGCCGGGGGAGCTCCTGGCCCCGCTGGGCGGCACCGGGGCCATCTGGGGTGTGGGGCTGAACTACCTGTCGAAGGCACGGCTGACCGGGCGGGCCGTCCCCTCGGAACCCATCCTCTTCCTCCGGTCGCCCTCGGCGGTGTCCGCGCCGGGAGCGGAGGTGACGCTGCCACAGGACCGTTCCAGCCAGGTGGACTACGAGGGCGAGGTCGCCTTCGTGATCGGGCGGCCGATGCACCGCACCCCGCCCGGTGAGGTGTGGAGGCACATCGCCGGCATCACGGCGGCCAACGACATGACCGCGCGTGACGTCATGGTCGCCACCGCGACCCCCACCCTGGCCAAGAGCTTCCCCGGCTTCGGCGCGCTCGGTGCCTCGGTGCTCGAACTCTCGGCGGTCGACGACCCCGAGAAGATCACTGTCAGGACCAGTGTGAACGGAACGGTCCGGCAGGACTCCAGCACGGCGGAACTGATCTTCGCCGTGCCCGAGCTGATCTCCAGGATCTCCCACTTCGCCGCGCTGCGACCCGGCGACGTCGTGCTGACCGGTACCCCGGCGGGCACGGGCCAGGACCGCGGGGTCTTCCTGCGTCCCGGTGACGAGGTGGAGGTGTCCGTCGCCGGCGTGCTGCCGCTGCGCACCCGGTACCGCTGAGTTCCCCCTTTCCAGAGCCTTCGCAGTTCCCCGAGATGAGAGATATGAGATGACCGAGATTTCGTTCGACCTTGTTCTGTCCGGCGGCACCGTCTTCGACCCCGTGGCGGGCACTCACGCGGTCACCGACGTGGCCGTGACCGACGGCCGCGTCGCGCGCATCGCGCCCTCGCTCGCCGCGCAGGCCAGGGAGGTCGTCGACTGCGCGGGCAAGTGGGTCATGCCGGGCCTGGTCGAGGGGCACACCCATGTCTTCGAGAACGTCTCGAAGGTGGGGGCGCCGCCGGACGAGGCCCATCTGCGCCGGGGAGTGGTCGCCGCCGCCGACGCCGGTACGGTCGGCGCCTCGACCTTCGCCGCCTTCCGCGAATTCGTGGTCCGGCCCGCCGAGATGCGCCTGGTCAACTTCCTCAACGTCTCGGTGCTCGGGCTGATCGACTTCCGTTTCGGTGAGCTGCTCAACCCGGACACGCTGGTCGCCGAGGACGCGCTGGCCGTGGCGCGGGACAACCCGGACGTGGTCCGCGGCTTCAAGATCCGTCTCTCCGAGGACGTGGTCGGCTCGGCCTGGCGCTCGCTGCTCAAGAGCTCCCTCGCGTTGGCCGCCGACGCGGGTCTGCCCCTCATGGTCCACATCGGGGAGACCGAGGAGCCGCTGCCCGAGGTTCTGGGGATGCTCCGCCCGGGGGACATCGTCGCGCACTGCTACACCGGCAAGCCGCACGGCATCCTCGACGACGACAAGGTCATTCCCGCGGTGCTCGACGCGCGGGCTCGCGGGGTCCTCTTCGACAGCGCCCACGGCAAGAGCAATCTCAGCTTCGAGGTCGCCAGGAAGGCGATCGCCGAGGGCTTCCTGCCCGACCTGCTCACCTCCGACACCAGCGCCAGGAACTGGCGCGGGCCGGTCTTCGACCTGATCACCAGCGCCGCCAAGCTGCGGGCGCTCGGCATGACCATGGACGAGATCGTGCCGCGGATGACCATCGCCCCCGCCCGGCGGCTCGGCCTGGACACCGAGGGATACGGCACCCTCGTCGAGGGCGGTCCCGCCCACGTCACGGTGCTGGAGGACACCGAGGAGACGACCCTGCCCGACGCGGCGGGCAACTCGATCGTGGCACCCAGGCTGGAGCCAGCCCTCGTCCTGCACGGCGGGCAGCGGGTGGAGACGACGCCCTGGCGCGGCCTGGGCACCGGCCGGTGACACCGGTCGTCGAGGCGAGACGGAGGCTGCGGACCGCGCTGGCCGGTGGAGGCCGGGTCGTCGGCACGTTCGTCAAGCTGCCCACCGTCGACTCCGTGGATCTCGCCCGGCAGGCCGGGTTCGACTTCGTCGTCGTCGACCTGGAGCACTCCTCGCTGTCGGCGGAGACGGTGATCTCCCTGGTGCGGCATGCCGCCGCGACGGGCATCCCGGCCCTGGTCCGGGTGCCCGTCGTGGATCCGCCGCTGATCAACAGGGTGCTGGAGGCGGGCGCGGCGGGCGTGCAGCTCTCGACGCTGACCGCCGCCGCCGAGAGCGCCGCCCTGGTCGCCGCGGCCCGCTACGCCCCCCATGGGCGGCGGAGCATCAGCCTCTCCCACCCGACCGCCGGCTTCGGCGCCGTGGACCTGGCGGCGTACCTGGCGGCGGAGGCGGCGGAGCCGCCGCTGCTCGTCGGGCAGATCGAGACCGCCACCACCTGTGACCCGCTGCCGGAGCTGTTGGACGGCCTGGACGTGGCCTTCGTCGGTACCACCGACCTGGCCGTCAGCCTGGGCCTCCCCGGTGCGGAGGTACTGCTCGCGCGGGTGGGGGAGATCGTCGACGCGGCCCGTTCCGTCGGGGTGGCATCGGGCGGCTGGCTCGCCCGTGCGGACGCCGAGCTGGCCGCCGGGAGCGGCCTCGGCGCCGCGCGTTACCTCATCGTCGGCTCGGACCTGCAACTCCTCGGTTCGGCCCTGCGCGAGGTGATGGACAAGTGGGATCAATGAAAGGAATGCCTGTGTTCAACCAGCGGCTGTACGCCACCGCCGTCAACTGGGACGACATCCCCGCGACCGAGATCCGGCCGGGTGTCCGGCGCAAGGTGTACTCCACTGACGAGACCATGCTCGCCTGGCACGAACTGGCCGTCGGCATGACGCTCAACCCGCACAAGCACGACGACTTCGATCAGCTCGTACTGATCCTGCAGGGCAGGTGCAACTACTACGTCGACGGCGTGCCGCACGAGATGTCCGCGGGCTCGATGATGCTGGTCCCCCGAGGGGCCGAGCACTACGTCGAGCCCACCGAGGGGCCGTGCGTCAACGTCGACGTGTTCAGCCCCCCGCGGGCGGACTTCGGCGACTCCGTCTGGCTGCCCGGGAGCTAGCATCCCGGGCGGCCCGGTGGTTACCGTCCGAAGTCGGCCTTCCTGATCAGGCAGTGCACCCCCTTGACCTGGTCGACGACCTGGCTGACCTCGAAGTCGGCCGCCGCGCTGAGGTAGGCGAGCGCCTTTGAGCGTTCCATGCCCTGGGTGAGTTCGAGGAACGTCACGGCTGCCCGTACGGCACGCCGCATGGCCTCGTTGAGGTCTGTGTGCAGGCCGACGGGGAGCCAGTGGGTCGAGGTCTCGGCGAACGGCTCACCGAGCGTGCCAAGGAGCGGGCCGGCCTCCTTGGCGGGGATCACCGACAGGCGCAGCGTGGCGCGCAGCGGTGCCTCAAGCGCGGTCAGGGCGACCTCGCCGTCGCCCTGGGCGTAGTGCGGGTCGCCCGCGTAGAACCCGGCACCCGGGACCTGTACCGGCAGGTAGAGGCTGGACCCGACCCGCAGCTCGTTGATGTCGAGGTTCCCGCCGAAGGAGCCGGGCGGCACCGAGTGGACCTGGTCGCCGGTGTCGACCGCCACCCCCATCAGGCCCAGGAACGGCGCGAGCGGGAAGCGCGCCGCCCGCCCCTCGCCGAACGGGATGACGCCGTGCAGGCGCCCGGCCTCCTCGACCACCTCGGTGAAGACGCAGACGCTGTTGTACTCCCGCGCGCCGTCCGCGAGCAGGCCGGTGTCGGCGGCGGTCTCGGGGAACTCCCCGGGGAGCGCGCCGTAGCCGTGCCTGCTGCTGATGAACCCGTACGGCGCCCGGATCAGCAGGCTGAGCACGTCCACCTTGAGCACGTCGCCGGGTTGGGCCCCGGCGACGGAGATCGGCCCCGTCACCACGTGCGGGCCGTCGGTGTCGTAGTCGTGGGCGACGTCGGAGGCGGCCAGGTCGCGTGCGTCGGTGAGCACCTGGTCGGCGCCGACGCCGAACCCGGCGAGGTAGGAGACCGGGTCACGACCCTGGTCCTCCAGGATTCCCTCGTGACTGAGAGTATCGATGGTGACGGTGTCGCCGGACTCGACACGGAGCACGTGCTGGTGGTCGCGATTGGGCAACAGGCCCCAGAGGCTGGTGTCCGGGCTGGTGGGGAGGTAGTGGGAACCATCGATGCGGCCGGTCTTCGGCTGGAGCATTGTCCCTCCACGGGGGATACGTCGCTGTCACCGGCTGAGAAAACTCGACAAGTGTTGCGTCGCCGTTAACGGGGAGTAACCGAAGATTTCGATGCGAAGACTGGCACTTGACACCGGGATGGCGTGGTAGCAGCATCACATAGCGAGATGGCATCTCGAATTCTCGTTCAAAGTCCGTAGGAAGGCCAGGCGCCGCGATGACGCAGCTGACACAGGGATATCCGATCTCCTCCCTCGTGAAGGAGGATGGGGAGGCGTTGTCGTTCAAGGTGCACAGGTCCGCCTACCGGTCAGAAGAGGTCTTCCAAGCGGAGATCTCCCGGATCTGGGGGCACACCTGGCTCTACCTCGGCCACGAGACGGAGATCCCCAAGCCGGGTGACTTCAAGACGAGGACTCTCGGCGGGCGTCCGCTGATCTTCTGCCGCGACTCCTCCGGCGAGGTTCAGGTCTTCCTCAACGCCTGCACCCACCGGGGCACCGTGCTCTGCCGGCACAGCGAGGGCAACACCAAGTTCTTCCAGTGCTTCTACCACGCATGGGTGTTCAGCAACTCGGGTGATCTCTCGGCGCTGCCCGGCGACGACGCGTACGTCGACGTGCCGGAGTTCCGCGAGGCGATGAAGCTGCGCTCGGTGCCCAGGATCCAGAGCCACGAGGGCTTCGTGTTCATCGCCTTCGACCCGGACGTGCCCGACCTGATGACCCACCTCGGCAAGGCCGCCCACTACATGTCGCTGACCGCGAAGATCGGTCCCGCGGGCATGGAGACCGTGCCCGGGGTGCAGCTGTACTCGGTCAAGGGCAACTGGAAGCTCGCGGTCGAGAACGCGATGGACGGCTACCACTTCGCGCCCACCCACAACACCTTCGTGGGCTACCTGCGCGAGACCGGCTTCGCCGTCACCGACGACGACCAGTACGCCTACGACCTCGGCGGCGGCCACGGACTGCTCATCCTGACCGGCCACAACGGGCGGATCGGCATGGTCTGGGAGCCGAGGTTCGGCGAGGCGGAGAAGGAGCGGACGGCTCTCAAGCGCCAGGAGATGGAGGACCGGCTCGGCCCCGAGCTGGCCAAGGAGGTCGCCGACGCCAGTCGTATCCTCTTCGTCTTCCCCAACCTGCTCCTGTTCGACCTGGAGGCGCTGACCATCCGCCAGATCGATCCGGTCTCCGCCGGCCAGACCAGCGTGCGGGCCTGGCAGTTCGTCGAGGCGGACGAACCCGCCGAGGTGCGGGCGCTGCGGATCAAGACGATGGTCAGCTTCGTCGGTCCCGGCGGCCTCGCGACGCCGGACGACATCGAGGCGTACGAGGCGGTGCAGCGCGGGATCGAGGCGACCGCGAACGCGGCGGACCCCGCCTTCGACTGGAGTGACATGTCGCGCGGCATGGCCAACGAGAAAAAGGGCAACCAGGGCCGTTCCATCGACGAGGGCGCGATGCGCAGCTTCTGGCGCCACTGGGCCACCGTCGTGGGCCGGGACTGAGCGGGCCGGGACCGAGTCGATGGACGGTAAGAAGAGTAAGGAGAGCGCCGTGGGCGGCAGGACCATCACCCGGCACGAGGTGGAGGACTTTCTCTATCGCGAGGCGTCGCTGCTCGACGAGTGGCGCCTCGACGAGTGGTTCACCCTCTTCGAGGAGGGCGGACGGCTGGAGGTCGCCACCACCGACTGGAAGGGCTGGGACAGCTCGGAGGCCGGCTCCTTCATGTGTGACGACTACGATCTCATCAAGGCCAGGGTGAAGCGGCTCAAGAGCCGTAAGGCGCACGCGGAGAACCCGCACTCCAGGACCCATCGGATGATCTCCAACGTGCTCATCCTGGAACAGGGCGACAAGACGGTCTGGGTGAGTGCCAACTTCATCGTCCACCGCTACCGCGACGGCGGGACCTACAGCTACGTGGGCCGCTACGAGCATGTCCTGCTGATCGAGGACGAGGGGCTCCGCTTCAGGCTCCGCAGGTCGATTCCCACCATGGAGGCCATGGACGCGGGCGCACGGCTGAGCTTCATCCTCTGATGATCAAGCACATGCTGGTCTTCCGCTTCAAGGAGGACGTACCGGCCGAGACGGTGGCGGCGGTCCTGGCGGAGCTGGAGACGTTCCCGAGCAGGTACCCGGCCATGCGCGACTGGGCCTGCGGTCCCAACGTCAGCACGCGCGACACGAGCATGACGCACGGCTTCGTCGTCGGGTTCGACTCCGAGCAGGAGTTGCTGGACTACCTGCACAGCTCCTCGCACGAGGAGTTCGTGCGGCTGCGCTGGCGGCCGGTGATCGAGCGGCAGGCCATCGTCAGCCTGCACTGCTGATCCCGCCGCGACGCCCGCGCCGACCGGCACCACACGACGAGCACGTCACGAAGAACCAAGAAGGAATGAGGAAGGCACCATGACAGCTGACGCCCGTCCCCGGGCACCGTACGGGATGGAGTACGCCCGGATCGCGGTGCCGGATATGGCAGCGACCATTGAGTTCCTCCAGTATCACGTGGGTCTCCAGCTCGAACAGCACGACGACGAGTACGCCTACCTGCGCGCCGACATCGAGCACCACTGTGTTGAACTGCTCCACGAGCCCGGCAGGGAGACGTCGCACACGGTCGCGATCGGCTTCAGCGTGGAGTCCGACGAGGTCCTCGACGACCTGAGGGAGAGGGTGCTCGCGGCGGGGCTGGAGGTGCTGCCCCTGCAGGACAGGATGAAGGGCCTGTGCCAGCGCGGCTTCGGCGTGAGCGACCCGAACGGGCTGATCGTGGAGCTGTTCACCGAGTTCCAGGAGTACGCCGAGGCGCCCGTCATCGAGCTGCGCCCGCTCGACCTCGTGCACCCCTTCATCGCCACCGACAAGTACGACGAGTCCCTGGCCTTCTACACCGGGGTGCTCGGCTTCATGGCCTCCGACTACGTCGGGGACGGCACCGTGTTCCTGCGGGCCGAGGACCGTTACCACCACAGCCTGGCCCTGCAGCGCAACAACGAGTACTACGTCGCCCACCTGTGCTTCATGATGAAGAGCCTCGACCACGTCATGCGCGGCAGGGCACGCGCCCTGTACAAGGGGGTGCCGATCGCGTCCGACATGGTCAACCACTCCGCGTCGACCTCGATCGCCTTCTACATGTTCGAACCCAAGCACGGGCCCAGGTACGAGCTGTGCGACGGCCACCGGGTCTTCACCCCCGAGGAGCACGAGACGCACCGGCCGCGCAGGATGGCCGTCGACCCGCGCAACATCGACGTCTGGCGCGCCGCCGCCGACGACTGGGGCCGTTTCTGAGCGGTGTCCCCGAACGGAGAAGGCGAGCAGCCCCGGCCCGCGAC